>DASQMY010000438.1:0-3853 GCA_035645255.1 Mycobacteriales bacterium | reverse complement strand
GATCGGTACTGAGTGGGGCGCCGCCTGGCCGCAGGTGGCGCCCCACTACGTCGAGGCCTCCTCGGTGGGAACGAAGTTCTCACCAGTAGTGACGGACCGGTGACGCACGGCTACCGTGACGCCCACCGCCGCCATCGCGGCGCGCTGCCAACGATTGGACCGTCGCATGGACGTCCTTGCCCTCAGGCTGATCGCGCCGACCGCGCGTCGTCGAGCCCTCGTCGCGTTCGCACTCGGCGCGTCGCTGTTCGTCCCCGGCGGAAGCGCCGCAGCCGGCACGACAGTCAGCGGCACGGACGCCGGGTGCGTCGACGAGCACGGCCCTGAGGCGCATGCTCGCGGCAAGCAGGGCGGGAAGATGGGCCCCCAACGGCAACGTCGACTCGCGCACCGCGGGCAAGCTCGCCGCGATGCCGCGCGCTGCGGCCGTGGCGGCCGGCTCGGTCAGCATCCCGACCGTCGTCCACGTGATCCACAGCGGCACAGCCGGCACGCTCACCTCGGCGCAGGTGGCCGGGCAGCTCGCCGTCCTCAACGACTCGTTCAACGGCGGGACCGTCGGCGGTGCGGCGACGGCCTTCACCTTCTCGCTGACCGCGACCACCTACACCGACAATGCCGCGTGGTACCGGATGGCCACCGGCAGCACCGAGGAGCGGGCCGCCAAGACGGCGCTCCGGCAGGGCGGCGCGGGCACCCTCAACATCTACCTGGCGGAGATCCAGGACTACCTCGGCTGGGCGACCTTCCCGAGCGCTACAGCTCCTCACCGAAGATGGACGGCGTCGTCGTGCTCAACTGGTCGATCCCTGGCGGGAGCGCGGCCAACTACAACAGCGGCGACACCGCGGTGCACGAGGTCGGCCACTGGCTCGGGCTCTACCACACGTTCCAGGGCGGCTGTAACGGCTCGGGTGACCATGTCGCCGACACCGCCGCGGAGAAGTCCCCGGCCTACCAGTGCCCGTCCGGCCGTGACAGCTGTCGCCGGCAGAGCGGTGTCGACCCGATCACCAACTTCATGGACTACACGTACGACTCGTGCATGTTCCAGTTCACAGCGGGTCAGGGGACCCGGATGAACGACGCTTGGGTGGCGTACCGAGCGGCCTGACCGCACCAGCGCTCTGCGGGAGCCCGTCGGCCGTGCCGGCGGGCTCCTTGCGTGCCCGGGCCGCCGCGTGCAGCAGCGCGCGTCGGCGTACCCTGCGGCGCTGGGTGAGCGTCACGCGAGCCGCCGCTCGAGCGGAAGCCGCGAGCGGGTGAAGATGCCCGCGAGCGCCGCGATGACGGTCGGGATCGCGACGACGACGAGCGTCAGCGTCGCCCACGGGATCACCAGCGGGAAGTCCGTCCGCGCGTTGATGACGGCGATGGCCGGCACCAGCCCGGCCAGCACGCCGAGCACAGAGCCGAGGAACGCGATCGTCGCCGCCTGGCTCATCGCGAGCACCCGGCGTACGCGCGGGCTGGCGCCTACTGCGGAGAGCGTCGCGAGGTCTGGACGACCGTCCGCCGCGGCAAGCCCGGTCGCGATGACCGACGCGCCCAGAGCCACGAGTGCGGCGGCCCCGAGCAGCGCGAGCAGTGCGATTCCGCGGTCCGACCGGAAGCCGCGCTCGATGTAGAGCCCGTTGTCCCACTGATGGTCCTCCCTGAGGAGCACGGCCTCGGCGCGGTCGCGCTCCGCGGCCGTCGGTGTGCGTGAGAGGTCCAGCAGCCACGACCGCGGTGCAGTGCGCCAGCCGTTCTTCTCTGCGGTCTGGCGCGACACGATCACGTTGCCGTTCTCGAGTCCGACGCCCGACCCGACCACGATCGCCGGCAGCCGCACCAGGGCCGGCGTCGGCTCGCTGCTTGCGCCGGCGGCCGCCTCGATCCCGCCGTTGCCCGGGCTCCTCGGCGTCCCGACGTCGCGAACCTCGATCATGACGTGGCCGTCCTGCACGAGCCGCCGGTCGAGGACCAGCGCAGTGCCGCGATCGAAAGCCCTCGCCGCGCTCGTCGGCACCGGCCCGGTCAGCACCTCCAGCGTCGACGTGTCCGCGACGGCGACGGCAGACCACGCCTGCTCGACGCGGAAGCAGACGTTGCCCGACTGCTCCAGGCACTCGACGACCTCGTCGGTCCGCCGTTCGGCCGTCGCGTTGGCGTCGACACCGGTGCAGGTGTCGAGGGTGCAGGTGGGCGACACGAGATCCTGCCGGACCTGCTTGCGCACGGGGAGCTCGGCTGCGACCGCGTCGACGATGTCTGCGCGCCAGTCGGTCGACAGGAGCGCCTGGCCGGGACGCGCGCGCGGCCGGTAGTCCTGCCGCTGACGCTCGGTGTCGCTGGCCAGGTAGACCGACATGGCGATGGCGCCGGCAAGCGCCGCCATCACGGCGGCGACGGCTGGACCGCTGCGGGTGCGGTGGCGCGCGCTGTCCCGGACGGCGAGCCGGAGCGGCAGGGGGAGGAAGCGCGCCAGCCGGCCGGCGGCTCCGACCAGCGCCGGGGAGCAGGCGACGAACCCGAGCTCGGCGACGACCGCGCCGGCGAGGATCTGGTTGAAGCGCACCGGAGTTGCGGCGCCCTTGGCGGCGATGAACGCGCCGGCGGCGATCGCGACGACGCCGACGACCGTCAGGCGGACCGGGGAGCGGACGATGCCGCGCCGTCCGGTCAGCGCGTCGACGACCGGCTGCCGGGCGGCGGTACGCGCGGGGAGCACGGCCGCCAGCATCGCCGTCACGAGGCCCAGCAGCGCCGCGCCGCCGACCTCGGTGAGGCGGACGTCGAGGCGGCCGAAGAGCTGGTTGCTGACTCGGCGCTCGAGCCACGGTGCGACCAGGGCCGCGCCGCCTATGCCCGCGAGGACGCCGACGATCGCAGCAGTGACGCCCACCACCACCCCGCCGCCCAGCACGACGCCGCGTACGTGCGATCGGTCGCCTCCCGTGGCGGCGATCAGACCCAGCTCGCGGCGTTGCCGGCGCGCGCCGACGGCGAACGCCGCTCCGGCGAGGAGGATGACCTCCATCGCGGCGAGACCGGCAACGACCAGCGCTACACCGACCTGCTCGGCGGCCAGGCCGCCGTCGACCTCCGGCGGGTCCAGCAGGGCGGACCGCGCGGTCACGTGCCAGCCCTGGCGGGTGAGCGAGCTGCGGACGGCGTTGACGTCTGAGCCGTCGCGCAGCCTGACCAGGAAGCGGTTGAACCGCCAGTCCTGCCGCAGCTCGCCGGGCAGCGCGATCACCGCGCGGCCCTTTGTGTCGTCGGGGAGCCGAGCCGTGCCGACCACCGTGACGGTGCGCTTCGGGTCGACGAGCTGCAGCGTTCCGCCGAGCTCGGCGCCCGTCCGTGCGAGCAGCGCCGGCGTGACGAGCACCTCACCGGGGCGCTGCGGCAGGCGGCCGGTCACGTCGCGCACGAGGCCGTCGGTCAGCCGGTCGGCCAGGTCGATCTCGAGCCAGTCGACCGGCGCGGTCGCCCTGGGCGTCTTGACGCGGGCTTCACCCGGGTGGCCGTGCGGCGTCACCGCCGACCCGTTCGGCAGCAGCCGCAGCGCGTCCGCTGCCGCGACCGGCGCGCCCGGGTCACCTGACGTGCCTGGTGCGACTGTGTAGCCGCCGTACTCGTCCTGGGTGACCGGACCGGTCGCGACGCGCTCGACGCGCGCGTCCGCCGTACCGATCCTCCTGATGGTCTTCTCCGCGTTGGACGGCTCTGCGGTGCGGACGATCACGGAGGCGAGCACCAGCGTGAAGACGGGAACGCCCACCATGGCGAGGATCAGCGCGCTGCGACCCTTGTTGCGCAAGGCGGAGCGGCGCGCGATGCGCAGCGCGGCGCGCGTGCTGGCAGTGCT
>DASQMY010000437.1:0-10580 GCA_035645255.1 Mycobacteriales bacterium | reverse complement strand
TGGCCGCGGTCGTCGCCGGGCTGGCCGGCGACCGCTCCGTGCGGCCGTCAGCGACCGGCGCACTCGCCGGCTCGGCGGTGATCGCGACGGCAGCCGCGGTGGCCGCGTGGGCGCGGGCGGAGCGTTCGGCCGGCGTCCGGTCGCTGCCGAAGACCGCGACCGGCGTACTCGCGGCGAGCGGCGCCGCGGTGGCTGTGCTGCTCGGCAGTGGCGCCGTGCTGGCCGCCGCGAGCCTGGCGGCGGACTGGTCGGCTGCGGGGCGTCTGTCGGGCGCGGTGGCGCAGGGCGCACCCGAGGGCGGCGCGCTGCTGCTCGCGCAGCTGGCAGTGCTGCCCAACGCCGTCGTGTGGTCGTCCGGCTACGCGCTCGGCACCGGGTTCGCGGTCGGTGCCGGCACCGCCGTCGCGCCGACTGGCGTCACGCTCGGCGCCGTTCCGGCAGTCCCGTTGCTCGCCGCGCTGCCGCAGTCCGGCGACGCCCCCGCGGCGTCGCTGCTCGCACTCGTCGGCGCCGCGCTCGCCGCGATGGTCGCCGGCGTCGTGCTCGCGCGCCGCCTCGGAGACGTCGCGCCGGCGCGCGCGGCGGCCTGGATGCTCGTCGTCGCCGGCGCGGCCGCCGTCGCGATGAGCGTGCTGACCTGGCTCAGCGCCGGCGGGGCGCCGGGCCGCCTGAGCGAGCTCGGCCCGGCGCCGGTCACGACCGCGCTGGCGACCGCGGGGTGGCTGGCCACGGTCGGTGCGCCCACCGCCGCGCTGACGACCTGGTGGCGCTGCAGACGGTCGTGACGCCCTACTTCGTGTCGACGACGACCGTCTTGGCCGCCTTGTCGTGCAGGCACTGACGGTTGGGATCCCAGAGGCACCACGCGCCGTCGAGGAGCTGGAACAACGAGCCGACACGCGGGATCAGACCGGCGACCGCGGGCACCGCCCAGCGAATCGCGGCGTCGGAGAGCTGAGGCTTCTGGCCGTCGGCGATGCGGGCGACCCGCATACCGAGCGCGAGCTTGCCGGCCGTCGCCCCGCGGGTGACCAGCATGCCGATCTCGTAGATCGCGCTGAGGGCGACCAGGACGAGCGAGAGGGCGATGAGATCGCCGGTCAGCTCCGTGGTGCCCACGGTGAAGTCGGTGTCGTCGTCCAGCATGATCGCGGCCAGGATCACCGCCGGGATGACCGAGATGAGGATCGCGTCGATGATCCGGGCGCCCAGCCGCTTCCACTGCGAGGACAGCGCGTTGGGGCCGTTCGGTGGCAGCCCGAGCTCCTGCCCCTTGTACGCCGGACCCTGGTAGCCACCGCCGTAGCCGGGCGGCTGCCCGCCGTACTGCGGCTGCCCGTACTGAGGTTGTCCAGCGGTCGGCTGCCCGCCGTACTGCGGCGCTCCGTACTGGGGCTCGCCGTACTGCGGCTGCCCGCCGGTCGGCTGCCCGCCGTACTGCGGCTGTCCGCCGTACTGCGGAGGCTCTGGCGGCATGCCGGGCTGCGGGTACCCACCACTCGGGGGAGTGTCATCTGGCGGCTGTGTCACGGCTGCGCTCCTGTTCGTCGGCGACGCGTTGCTGGCTACATCCAACCGGACCGCCGCGTCGGATGACCACGCCCACGTGGTGTGTCGTCCGCCCGCACCGACGTGCGGCGCGCGGCGCGGTGCTCGGCGGCGGCCTGGGTGGCTGCATGCCGCTCGGGAGCGGCCTGAGCTCACCCGGGTCCGCACCCACGACCGCGCCATCCCGCCGCCAGCGGTCGCGACAGACGATCTGTGGTGCAACGATCTTGTTCCGAGCACGAGCCGAAGATCATCGGCACCACAGATCATCTCGCGGGTGGAGCGGCCGGGTGCTGGGTGGCGAGCTGGGTGGCTCAAGGCCGCTCGGGAGCGGCCTGAGCTCGCCCGGGTCCGCACCCACTACGGCGCCACCCCGCCGCCCCCCGGGCCGGCCGCTATCCTGGCCGCGTCCGTCGCAACCAGGCCGAGGAGCGCACACCGCCGTGACCGCCCGGCTCGTCGTCCTCGTGTCGGGGGAGGGCACCAACCTCCAGGCGCTGCTCGACGCATCGGCCGACCCGGCGTACGGCGCCCGCGTGGTCGCGGTGGGCGCCGACCGCGACGGCATCATGGGGGTGAAGCGCGCAGAGGCGGCCGGCATCCCGACGTTCGTCGTCCGGCTCGCGGACTGCGCCGACCGCGACGAGTTCGACCGGCGTACGGCGGACGCCATCGCCGAGCACCAGCCCGACCTGCTGGTCCTCGCCGGCTACCTGAAGCTGCTCTCCGGCCGCATCGTCGGCCGCTGGCGCACCGTCAACACCCACCCGGCGCTGCTCCCGTCGTTCCCCGGCGCGCACGGGGTGCGGGACGCGCTCGCCCACGGCGTGAAGGTCACCGGGTGCTCGGTGATCCTTGTCGACGAGGGCGTCGACTCCGGCCCGATCGTCGCGCAGGCCGCGGTCGACGTGCTGACCGACGACGACGAGAGCTCGCTGCACGGGCGCATCAAGACGGTCGAACGGGCCCTGCTGGTCGACACCGTCGGCCGGCTCGTGCGCGACGGCTGCCGGATCGACGGACGAAAGGTGACCCTGCTGTGAGTGCCCTGCCGATCCGCCGCGCGCTGGTGAGCGTCTACGACAAGAGCGGCCTGGCGGAGCTGGCGCGCGCGCTGCACGACGCCGGGGTGGAGATCGTGTCCACCGGCTCGACGGCGTCGACGATCGCCGGGGCCGGCGTCCCCGTCACCGCGGTCAGCGACGTGACCGAGTTCCCCGAGTGCCTCGACGGCCGGGTCAAGACGCTGCACCCGCGGATCCACGCCGGGATCCTGGCGGACCTGCGGCTGGAGTCGCACCGCGAGCAGCTGGCCGAGCTCGGCGTCGCGCCGTTCGAGCTGGTCGTCAGCAACCTCTACCCGTTCCGCGACACGGTCGCCTCCGGTGCGACGCCCGACGAGTGCATCGAGCAGATCGACATCGGCGGCCCGACGATGGTGCGGGCGGCCGCGAAGAACCACGCGTCCGTGGCGATCGTCACCTCGCCGGAGCAGTACGCCGACGTGCACGCCGCGCTGGCAGCCGGCGGTTTCGACCTCGACGCGCGGCGGCGGCTGGCGGCCGCGGCCTTTGCGCACACCGCGTCGTACGACGTCGCGGTGGCGGCGTGGTTCGCCGGGGAGACGACCGACGAGCACCAGTGGCCCGCGGTCCAGGGTGCGACCTACCGGCGCGCCGACGTGCTGCGCTACGGCGAGAACCCGCACCAGCACGCCGCGCTGTACGCAGAGGACGGCGCGGCGGACGGGCTGGCACAGGCCGAGCAGCTGCACGGCAAGCAGATGTCCTACAACAACTACGTCGACACCGACGCCGCGCTGCGCGCCGCCAACGACTTCACCGCCCCGGCCGTCGCCATCATCAAGCACGCCAACCCGTGCGGGATCGCGGTGGGCGGCGACGTCGCGGAGGCGCACCGCAAGGCGCACGCCTGCGACCCGGTCTCGGCGTTCGGCGGCGTCATCGGCGTCAACCGACCGGTCTCCGTCGCGATGGCCGAGCAGGTCGCCGAGATCTTCACCGAGGTGATCGCCGCGCCGGCGTACGACGACGGTGCGGTCGAGATCCTGGCGCGCAAGCCGTCGATCCGTGTGCTGCGGACCGCCGGGCATGCCGGCCAGGGACAGGAGTTCCGGCAGATCTGCGGCGGCCTGCTGGTGCAGACGGCCGACGGGATCAGCGAGGCCGGCGACACGCCGGACGGCTGGACGCTGCAGACCGGTGAACCGGTCGACGACCAGACGCTGGCCGACCTGGCGTTCGCCTGGCGCGCGGTGCGCGCCGTGAAGTCCAACGCGATCCTTCTCGCGTCCGGCGGCGCGACCGTGGGCGTCGGCATGGGGCAGGTCAACCGGGTCGACGCCGCGCGCCTCGCGGTGGCGCGGGCGGGTGACCGGGCGAAGGGCGCCGTCGCCGCGAGCGACGCGTTCTTCCCGTTCGCCGACGGGCTGGAGGTGCTCGCTGAGGCCGGCGTGCGCGCCGTCGTCGAGCCGGGCGGCTCGGTCCGCGACCCGGAGGTCGTCGAGGCGGCCCGCAAGGCGGGCGTCGCGGTCTACTTCACCGGCGTCCGGCACTTCTTCCACTGATGCGCCGGCCCGCATCCGACGCCGCTGCGCCGCTCCAGGGCTCGCCGTGAGCGGCAGCGAGTGGACCGGCGCGGCGTACGCCGACCGCGACTTCGCGCGGCTCGACCTGGAGCTCGAGGAGCTGACCGACTGCCGGTTCGAGCGCTGCACGTTCTGGGACGCCAAGCTCGGCGAGGCGGTCACCGAGTCGTGCGTCTTCGACGAGTGCGACTTCGCCGGTGCGTCGTTCAACGCGTCGCGGCACGTCGCGTCGGCGTTCCTGAACTGCTCGTTCCGCAACGTGCGCTTCTTCGGCGCGGAGTTCGCCGCGTGCAAGCTGACCGGGTCGACGTTCACCGGCGCCGACCTGACCGCGCTGACGGTCCACGGGGGCGACTGGTCCTACGTCAACCTGGCCGGCGCCGACCTCAAGCGCTGGCAGCTGCGCGGGCTGCGGCTCGTCGGCGCCGACCTCGACGAGGCCGACCTCAGCGACGCGGACCTGCGCGAGGCCGACCTCACCAAGGCGGTGCTCCGGCAGGCCGACCTGCGCGGCGCCGACCTGCGCGGCGCCGTCCTCGACGGCGTGCGGATCGACGACCTCCGGCTCGACGGCGTACGGCTCGACCTCGCGCAGGTCGTCCAGCTCGCCCGGGAGCGCGGGGTCGTGGTCGAGCACTGACGCGTACGGCGGACCGCGCGCCGGCCGTGGGAGACTGGCCGGCATGACGGCACAGATCCTGGACGGCAAGGCGACCGCAGCGGCGATCCGCGCCGAGCTCACCGACCGGGTGGCCAAGCTGGCCGAGTCGGGCGTCGTTCCGGGACTGGGCACGGTGCTCGTCGGCGACGACCCCGGCAGCCACTCCTACGTGCGCGGCAAGCACAAGGCGTGCGCCGAGGTCGGCATCGCCTCGCTCCGGCGTGACCTGCCGGCGACCGCGACGCAGGCCGAGGTGGAGCGGGTGGTGGACGAGCTCAACGCCGACCCGGCCTGCACCGGCTACCTGGTCCAGCTGCCGCTGCCCAAGGGCCTCGACCCCGGTCCGGTCCTCGAGCGGGTGGACCCCGACAAGGACGCCGACGGTCTCCACCCGGTGAGCCTGGGCCGCCTGGTCCTCGGCCAGCCGGGGGCGCTGGCGTGCACGCCGCGCGGCATCGTCGAGCTGCTCACCCGGTACGGCGTCGAGCTCCGCGGTGCCCGGGTCTGCGTGATCGGCCGCGGCGTGACCGTCGGCCGGCCGCTGGGACTGCTGTTGACGCGGAAGGGCGCCGGCGGTGACGCGACGGTGACGCTGTGCCACACGGCGACGAAGGACCTCGCGGAGCACACCAGGCGGGCCGACATCGTGGTCGCCGCGGCCGGCGTACCGCGGATGCTCACCGCCGACATGGTGCGTCCCGGCGCGGCTGTGGTCGACGTGGGCATCACGCGCACCGACGAGGGACTGGTGGGCGACGTCGACCCGGGCGTGCGGGACGTCGCGGGCTGGCTCGCTCCGGTGCCCGGCGGCGTGGGTCCAATGACGATCGCGATGTTGCTCACCGCGGTGGTCGAGCGTGCCGAGCGCTCGCTCGGCGAGGCGGGCTAGCCGGATCGGCTCTAGAGCTAGCCGGCCCGCCGGACGTGCGCGCCGACCGGTCCGGCGGCCGCGACCGGCGCACCCGCGGCCGCCTGGCCGTTGGCCGGGGGGGCGCTCGGGATGGGCCGCACGACGCCGGCCGCGATGACCTCGTTGGCCAGCCGGGCGCGCCGGTTGACCCCCTCGGGGATCCGGAACTTCTGGTAGAGCCGCAGCAGGTGCTGCTTGACGGCCGCCTCGGTCACGACCAGCTCGTCGGCGATGTCCTTGGCCGTCGCCGGCGCCACGAACGCCTCCTGCTGGAGAGCCGGGCGGCACAGCGCGTTGAGCACCTCGAGCTCACGGCGGGTGAGGTCCGGCGCCGACACCTTGCGCATCTCCATCGTCAGGTCCGCGTCTTCGGCGTCCTCGGCGAGCCCGCCGACCCGCACGCGGGCCATGCCGAAGCTGAGGACGTCGCCGTTGCGCAGGACGCGCCGGCCGACCGGCCGGCCGTTGATCCGGGTCCCGTTCGTCGACAGGCCGAGGTCGGCGAGGTAGACGAACGGCCCGCGGCGGATCAGCTCGGCGTGCAGCCGGGAGACGCTGGGGTCGGACAACTGGATGTCGACGCCCTCGCCTCGGCCGACGGTGGTGACATCGCCGGTGAGCTCCATCAGCTCACCTGACTCCTCCACGCGCAGGAACGGCGTCGTCACGCTTCCTCCTTCGACTCGCCGGTGTCGCGGCGGTGGCCCGTCAGTGACATTGCTGTGTCCTCAGCCGATACCCCGAGCAGGCGAAAACCGAACCCCTATTTCAGTCCGACCTGCGGGGCCGTCGTAGACTCCGCGCCGATACAGGAGGACTGAGCGCATGCGAGACAAGCCGGTCAAGGGCCTGGCGGACGTCGTCGCCGCCTCCAGCGCACTGTCCGACATCGACGGCGCGGCCGGCCGCTTGTTCTACCGCGGCTACGACATCCACGACCTCGCCGGGCGGATCTCCTTCGAGGAGTGCGTCCACCTGCTGGTCCGCGGCGCCCTGCCGACGCAGGAGCAGCTGGCCGGGCTGACCGCCGAGCTGGACGCCGCCCGCGGCGTCCCGCCGACGGCCGAGAGCATCGTCGACGAGGTCAGCGCCAAGGGCAGCCCGATGGAGGCGCTGCGCACGTTGTTGTCCGCCGCCAGCGCCGACGACCCCGACAAGGACTCCAACGCGCCGGACGCCAACGAGCGCAAGGCGGTCCGTCTGGTCGCGCTCGCCCCCGTGCTGGTGGCGCGCTACCACCACGCCCGCAGCGGCAGCCAGCTGCCGGACGCCGACCCCACCCTCGGCACGGCGGGCAACTTCCTCCTGCAGATCACCGGCAAGCGCCCCGCGCCGGAGGCGGCGGCCGCGCTCGACGACTGCCTGGTGCTGCACGCGGACCACACGATGAACGCGTCGACATTCGCCGCCAGGGTGTGCGCCGCGACTCTGTCCGACATGCACTCGGCGGTGGTCGCCGCGGTCGGCACGCTGAAGGGCTCGCTGCACGGCGGCGCCAACGAGGCCGTCATGCGGACGCTGCTCGACGTCGAGGCCGCGGGCGGTTCGGTGGCCGACTTCGTCACCCGCCGGCTGGCCGCCGGCGACAAGGTGATGGGCTTCGGGCATCGGGTCTACAAGACCGAGGACCCGCGGGCGACGCACCTGCGCCGGCTGTCGAAGGCGATGGGCGAGCTGGCCGGCGACACGCGGTGGTACGACATGACGATCGAGATGGAGCGGGCGGTCAAGGACGCCAAGGGTCTCTATCCCAACGTCGACCTGTTCGCCGCCAGCGTCTACCACTCGCTCGGCATACCGATCGACCTGTTCACTGCGGTGTTCGCGATCTCCCGGATGGCCGGCTGGACGGCGCACGTCATCGAGCAGCAGCTCGACAACCGGCTCATCCGACCGGAGAGCGAGTACGTCGGGCTGCACGGTCAGGTGTGGGTGCCGATCGGCGAACGCACCGCCGCGCCGGCCGCCGACGCGGCGCCGGCCGCTGACGCGGCGCCGTCCGCCGGCGCGGCGTCGTGACCGACCCCGCGGTCGGCGCCGGCGACGAGGGCCACACCGACGAGGCGGCGGCCGGGCTGCACTCCGAGGTGGTCGGCGCCGACTCGAGCGCGGTCTACGTCGTCCACTGGGACTCGGCGCCCGACCACCAGCCGATCCTCGACCCGGACCTGCTCGTCGTCGCGCAGTACCCCGCCGGCTGGCGGCCCGCCGTACCGCTGCGGGGTTTCAGCGTGCTGCTCGACGACGGCGTGGAGACCACGCTGCTGTGCACGGAGGCCGCGCTGGCCGGCCTACCGGCACCGCAGTCGAGCGAGCCGGGGTGGCGCCGGATCACCTTCCCCGGACCGCTGCCCTGGCAGATGGTCGGGTTCCTGGCCGACGTCGCCGGCCGGCTCGCGGCAGCTCGTATCCCGCTGGCGGCGATGGCCGGCTTCACCACCGATCACGTGCTCGTGAGGGACGCGCACGCGGAGCTGGCGATGTCCGTGCTGGAGGGCAACCCGCCGCCGCCGCCCCGGCCGGGCACCTCGCCGGTCGGCGCTCCGGGCGCCGGGACGTGAGCCGCGCCGGCGACGTGCTCCGCACGGTGCCGATGACGCTGGTCATCGGCGTGGTCGCGAGCGGGATCGCGATGGTCGTCGCCGACAAGTGGCGTTGGGGTCTCTACGTCGTCGGTGGCGGGCTGGTGCTCGGCGCGCTGCTGCGCCTGCTGCTGCCGGTACGCCAGGTCGGCGGCCTCGCAGTACGCAGCCGGTTCGTCGACGTGCTCACCCTCACGGTCTTCGGCTCGGCCGTGCTCGTTCTCGCGGCGATCGTGCCGAGTCCCAACCCCGGCTGACGCGTCGGCGGCTCAACCCCAGTCGGGCAGGTCCGGCAGCCCGTTGCGGGCGGTCAGCACCGCGGCCGGGTCGTCGAGGCGCCCGAGCAGCCAGGCGAGCAGCTGGGCGCTGGTGCCCTCGACCGCGTACATCGGGTGGCCGTCCGCCGGGCCGACCCGCCACGACCGGCCGGTGTCGGTCGCGTCGAGCAGCACAGCCGCACCCTCCGGCAGGCGGCCGGCGAGCTTCCCCGCCTCCTCCGCCGCAGCGAGCTGCACGAAGTCGCTGCTCCAGTCATCGGGGATCACGCCGACGTCGAGGTCGACCCAGTGGATCTCGACCTCGCGCCAGCGCGACCACGCCGTCCGCCAGGCCGGGATCTCGCCGCCGAGCGTCGTGACCGGTGCGGCCCAGGCGTCCGGCGTCATCCGCCGCCACACCGCGACGAGCTCCTCCGCGGTGTCACACACGTCGCGGACGATCTCCGGCGCCGGCCGGTGCGCACCGGCCTCGATGTCGGCGGCGCGCTGCTCGGCACCGCCGGGGTACTGCGGCACCCGCTGCCCCTCGAGCACGCCGGCCAGCATCCCTGCGTGGGCACTGGCGTTGCGGGCGATGTGCGTCAGCACGTGGCCCCTCGTCCAGCCCGGCAGCCTGGCCGGCGCGCGCACCTCGTCGACGGAAAGCCGCGCCGCCGCGCGGCACAGCCGGTCCTGCAGCGGCGTCACCGCGGCCGTTATCCGGTCGGCGTCCTCCACTCGAAGCTCCATGAGCCAACCGTACTGCCCATCCGCGACCGGCGACCGCGTCGGCGAGGGCCGAGGCGAAGCGCAGTGAGCCCAGCCGGCACGGTAGCCTCCGGGCTACCGAGGACCTACGACCACCGAGACCGAAGACGAGGCGTTCCATGGGCACGACGCACCGCGTCACACTGATCCCCGGCGACGGCGTAGGGCCGGAGCTGACCGAAGCGACGCGTCGCGTCCTCGAGGCGGCGGCCGCCACCGCCGGGTCGTCGTTCGACTGGGACGTCCAGGAGGCCGGCGTCGACATCATGGAGAGCGCCGGCACGCCGTTGCCGCAGGGCACGCTCGACTCGGTGAAGCGCAACAAGGTCGCCATCAAGGGCCCGATCACCACGCCGATCGGCACCGGCTTCCGGTCCGTCAACGTGGCGCTCCGCGGCGAGCTCGAGCTCTACGCGTGCCTGCGGCCCTGCAAGACCTACCCGGGCATGCGCACGTTCTTCACCGACCCGGGGGTCGACGTGGTGATCGTCCGCGAGAACACCGAGGACCTGTACGCCGGCATCGAGTACGAGTCCGGCACGCCCGAGGCGGACGGCGTCATCGACTACCTCAACGGCCTGCAGAAGAAGCAGATCCGCGCCAAGTCCGGCATCTCGATCAAGCCGATGAGCGAGTTCGGCTCCGAGCGGATCATCCGCTACGCGTTCCAGTACGCGAAGGACAACGGCCGCAAGCGGGTGCACTGCATCACCAAGAGCAACATCATGAAGTTCACCGACGGGCTGTTCCTCTCGGTCTTCCGCGAGGTGGCCAAGGACTTCCCGGAGATCGAGCCGTGGGAGAATCTCGTCGACGCGACCTGCATGGGGCTGGTCACCCGCCCGAACGAGTGGGACGTGCTGGTCCTGCCCAACCTGTACGGCGACATCCTGTCCGACCTGACCGCCGGCATGGTCGGTGGCCTCGGTGTCGCACCCGGCGCCAACATCGGCACCGAGACGGCGGTCTTCGAGGCGACGCACGGCAGCGCGCCCAAGTACAAGGGCCAGAACAAGGTCAACCCGACCGCGATGATCCTGTCCGGCAAGCTGATGCTGGAGTACCTCGGCGAGGCCGAGGCGGCCCAGACCCTGGAGAGCGCCGTCGCGTCCGTCATCGCCGAGGGCAAGAGCGTCACCTACGACATGAAGCCCGACCGCAACGACCCGACCGCCGTCGGCACCGCGGAGTACGCCGACGCCGTCATCGAGAAGCTGGGTGGCGCCAAGTGAAGGTCACCGTCGTC
>DASQMY010000436.1:0-11838 GCA_035645255.1 Mycobacteriales bacterium | reverse complement strand
GCTCGCGGGTATGCCGTCCACCGCCCCCGTCCGCCCGCGCAACCACCCGGGGCAGTACGACGACCTGGTCGCGGAGTGGTGGGACCCGCGCGGCAAGTTCGCGGCGTTGCACTGGCTGGCCAAGGTCCGCGGCGAGCTGGTGCCCGCGCCGGCGAGTGCCGGCGCCGTGCTGCTCGACCTCGCCTGCGGCGGCGGCCTGACCGCCCCGCACGTCCCGGCGGGCTACCGCCACGTCGGGCTAGACATCACCGAGAGCGCGCTGCGCGAGGCCCGCCGGCACGGCGTCGTGCCGGTGCGCGGCGACATCAGGCGGCTGCCGTACGCCGACGGCTGCGCCGAGGTGGTCGTGGCCGGTGAGGTGTTCGAACACGTCGACGACCTGCCCACCGTGGTGGCGGAGATCGCGCGCGTGCTCAAGCCGGGCGGCCTGCTCGTCTGCGACACGATCGGCTCGGGGCCGCTCGCCTACTTCCTGATGGTCGTCGTCGCCGAGCGGATCAAGGGCGGCCCGCCGCCGCGGATCCACGACCACCGGCTGTTCGTCAGTGCCCGGCGGCTCGCGGTGCTCTGCGAGCACCACGGCCTGACCCTCGCGACGCGCGGGCTGCGGATGAGCCTCACCGACTACGCGCGCTGGCGGCTCGGCCGGCGCGCGGACGTGCGGATGCTGCCGGCCGGGTCGACCGCCGTCGTCTACCAGGGCGTCGGGAGGAGGCTGTGAGCGACGTCTCCGCACTCGCCGCGGGGCTGGTCGGCGGGCTGGCCGGCCGGGCGTCGACGTACGACGTCGAGGGATCGTTCCCGGCCGAGGACTTCGCCGAGCTGCGCGCAGCCGGGCTGCTCGGGCTGATGGTGCCGACGGCCCTGGGCGGCCTCGGCGCGTCGTTCGGCGACTACGTCCGCGTCGCCTTCGAGCTCGGCCGCGGCAACGGCGCCACCGCGCTGATCTTCAACATGCACGCCTCCGTCACCGGCGCGCTGGCCACGATCCCGGAGGAGATGGCCCGCGCGCTCGGCGCGACCGACGCGTTCTTCGCGCACCGGGACGACGTGCTGACCCGCGCCGCGGGCGGCGCGCTCTACGTCGTCGCGATGTCGGAGCGCGGCGCCGGCGCCCGGCTCTCCCAGGTGACGACGACCTACGAGCGGGAGGGCGACGGCTGGCGGATCCGCGGCGAGAAGACCTTCTGCTCGGGCGCGGGCCATGGCGACGCCTACCTGGTGGCGGCCCGCAGCGGCGACAAGGTGTCGCAGTTCCTGGTGCCGGCTGGACCGGGGGTGGAGGTGGTACCGACCTGGGACGCGCTCGGCATGCGGGCGACCGGCAGCCACGACGTCCGGCTCGACGTCCACACCGGTCACGAGGCGCTGCTCGGCGGCGTCGAGGGGCTCGCGGTGCTGCTCGCGCAGGCCATGCCGCAGTGGCTGGTCGCGTCCTACGCCGCGGTCTACGTCGGCGTCGCGCAGTCGGCGATCGACGCGGCGACGGCCTATCTGGCCGACCGCGAGCAGCTGCAGCGGCTGCCGGCGGTGCGGGCCCGGCTCGGCCGCGCCGACGCCCAGGTCGCCGCGGCGCGGTTGGCCGCCGACCACGCGGGCAGGCTGGTCGACACCGAGCCCGCGACGCCGGCGACCAACCGGTGGGTCTACCGTGCGAAGCTGCTGGCGGGCGAGACTGCGATGGAGGTCGCGGCGAGCATGCTCGAGGCGTGCGGCACCGGCGCCACGCGCCGCGGGCAGCCGCTGGAGCGCATCTATCGCGACGCGCGCTGCGGCTCGCTGCAGCCGGCCACCAGCGATGTGTGCGCCGACTGGCTGGGCCTCGCCGCGCAGGGTCTCGACCCCGACAGCGGCGCCGAGGTGCCCAGGTGGTAGGCGCCGTCGGCCGCGTCGGTGTCGCCGTACCGCCGGCCATGTCGCAGCAGGCGCTGTGGGACAACCACTTCAAGCAGGTCTACGCCGGGAGCCGGGTCGCCGAGCTGGCGTGGCGCTCGTCGGGGGTCACCACCCGCCACGGCGTGGTCGACCCGACCGTCGAGGACGTCAGCTCGTGGAGCACCGCGCGCCGGATGGAGCGCTACGTCGCCGAGGCGCTGCCGCTCGGCAAGGAGGCGGTCGGCGCGGCGCTGGCCAACGCCGGCGTGAGCGCGGCCGACGTCGGCTACTTCGCCGTCGCGACCTGCACCGGCTACGCGACCCCCGGCATCGACATCCTGCTGGCGCGCGATCTCGGCATGCCGGCGTCGACGCAGCGGCTGATGGTCGGCCACATGGGCTGCTACGCGGCGATCCCGGCTCTCGGCGCGGTCAGCGACGCAGCCGCAGCGCGTGGGCTCACCGGCGTCCTGCTGTGCAACGAGCTGACCAGCCTGCACGCCCAGCCGGCCAGCGCGGAGACGCAGCAGGTGGTCGCCCACGCGCTCTTCTCCGACGCCGCCGCTGCCGTGGTGTGCGTCCCCGGGCGCCCGGGGCTGCAGCTCGTCGACCTGGTCGCGTCGACCGACACCGAGCACGTCGACAAGATGTCGTGGGACGTCACGGACCTCGGTTTCCGGATGGGGCTCTCGCCGCGTGTCCCGGACGTCCTCGGCCGGCAGGTGCACCGTGTCGTCGCGGGAATGCTCGATCGGCACGGTCTGGCGCTGTCCGACGTGCGCGGCTGGGCGGTGCACCCCGGCGGCCCGCGCATCCTGGACGTCGTGCAGGACCGGCTCGGCCTGATCGACGACGACCTCGCCCCGTCGCGGGACACGCTGCGCGACTACGGCAACTGCTCCTCGGGGACCGTGCTGATCGCGCTGGGCGAGGTGCAGCGCCGCAGCGCACTCCGCGACGGCGACGCCGTCGTCGCCATGGCGTTCGGCCCGGGTCTCACGCTGTACGCCGCGCTGCTGCGCTGGTCCGCGTAGTCCTGGCCGCCGCCCGCCGGTCGTCCACGGGCAAAGTGGGCCGCACCCTTCACACCACGGGATCCAGTGCCGATGGGTCTGCAGGGGGGTGGAAGTGAGATGCGCGGTGAAGTGGCGGCCGGCGTTCGGGCTGAAGGCGCTGATGGTGCTGACGGCTGTCGACATGCTGATCGCCCTAGTCGTGCGGCTGCAGGCGCTCCGGGACTTCATCGCCGGAGATCGTGACTGGCTCCATCTCCTCGCCGTGTCCGGTCTGGCGGTCATCGTCCTTGCCGTGCTGGCGATGTGGGCGACCTGGCGCGAGGTCCGCTCGCTGTGGGTCCGCATCAGCGACGCCGACGGCCGTCTGGACGCCGTCGCCGTGACGTCGCACGACTGGCACTGGCAGGCGACACCGGACCTGGTGGCGACGTACTGCAGCCCGGCGACCGCCGACATGATCGGCTACGAACCGCACGAGCTGGTCGGCCGCACGTGGCTGGACCTGCTGCATCCCGACGACGTCCGGCCGGCGCGCCGCCTGCTCGAGGAGTGCCACCGGACGGGCATCGGCTGGAACGACGTCGACCTGCGGTGGCGGCACCGCAACGGGGGGATCGTGCTGCTCCAGGAGAGCGGCGTCCCGGTGCTCGACGCGGAGGGGTCGATCGTCGGTTTCCGCGGCTCGCGGCGCGTCGCCCGAGAGGACGCCGCTGCCCGACGGGAGCTCGCCGCGGCGCGCCGACGGGTGAAGGCCGTCCTCAGCGAGGGTGCGCTCGACGTGGCCTTTCAGCCGATCGTCGACCTCACTCGCGGGGCGTGGACCGGAGTCGAGGCGTTGTCCCGATTCCGGGACGGCCGCAGCCCGGACGTCTGGTTCGCCGAGGCCGAGGCAGTGGGTCTGGGCCCCGAGCTGGAGCTGCTCGCGCTGGAGTCGGCGTTGACGGCGCGACGTGAGCTGCCGCGGCACATCAGCGTGTCGATCAACGCGTCACCGGCACTGATCGTGACGCCGGCGTTCACCTCGACCGTCAGCGGACACGTGCTCGCGTCCGGCGGTCTGGTGATCGAGGTGACCGAGCACGCGCAGGTGACCAACTACGAGGCGGTCAACGACGCGCTCCGCCCGCTGCGCGATCGCGGGCTGCGGGTGGCGGTCGACGACACCGGCGCCGGCTACGCGTCGTTCTCGCACGTGCTCCGACTGCGGCCGGACGTCATCAAGATCGACCGCTCGTTGCTGACCCGGGTGCACCTCGACGCCGCCCGCCGCTCCCTCGTGACCGCGATCGTGCTGCTCGCCCTCGAGCTCGACGCAACCGTCGTCGCGGAGGGGGTCGAGGACGTTGACGAGCTGCGTGCGGTCGTCGATCTCGGCTGCGACTTCGTGCAGGGCTACTACCTGGCGCGACCGGACACGTCGGCCGATGTCTGGCGCGGCTGGGCCGACACCGACTGGTCGGCGCGCGTGGACGCGGTCGCCGTCGCGGCGCCCGTCTAGGGCGTCGCGGCTGTCACGTCTGCGTGCGAGGCGACCCGCAGCTGGTCATGAGCGTCCGCGCTCCCGCCGCCGCGAGCCGGCGGACGGTCGCGACCGGCATCTCGGTCAGCGCGGCGATCTCCGCGAACGTGTAGCAGCCGATGTACGCGAGCTGTAGCACCAGCCGCTCGGGAGCCGGCAGGTCGTGCAGCGCGGTGACGACCGGGTTGTCGGCGTCGACCCGCGGACGGAGCGACGCCACTGCACGCTGCCGACGCTCCGGCTCGGGCAGGTCGCTGCGGCACAACCAGGCGCGCGCGGTCTGCCGCGTCTCGACGAGCAGCCGATCGGCGGCCCGTGCGGGTGGCACCGGGTTGCGCGACACCCCGGCCACCGCTGCGCGGACCGCGTCCTCGGCCGCCGGTCCCGGTCCGAGCAGCGCGACCGCGAGCGAGTACGACGCTGGGACGTGCGAGGCGATCGCTGCCTGCACAGGACGGGTCACGGGGGTCCTAGGTGTGTGGGGAGCCCAGGTGCCGGGGTCAGAGGTCAGTTCGCGGGTCCCGCGAGGAGCATTCCCAGAATTGCACAAGCGAAACGTCGCCGCGCGACGAGACCACCGCGGATCACGACGGCGCTGGAGCGCGCAGCGCGTGCGCCGTCTCGAGCTCCCACTCGAGCTGGGTGTCGACCGGCCGGAAGCCGAGCCGGCGGTTGATCGCCAGCATGTGCACGTTGTCCTCGGCGTTCCAGGTCTCGATCCGCTCGAGGTCCGGCCGGTCGCGGAGCAGCCGGTCGAGCATCGCCGCCTTGATCCACAGCCCGAGCCCGTGCCCGCGGTGCCGCGGGTCGACGACGGTGTCCTCCTGCCACGCGTGCGACGGCCAGCCGTTGGCGTGCACGATCAGCTCGGTCAGCCCGGCCAGCTCGCCGGTCGGGTCGTGCCGCGCGCACACGGCGTACGGCGCGTCGCCGCGGCCGATGATCGCGTCGCGCCAGCCGCGGATCCGGTCGACGTTCGGCAGCTCGTCGTTGACGGACAGGTCCCCGCGGGGCGCGTCGTTCATCGAGCTGCTGATCGCCGCGTAGCGCTCGAGCCACTCGTCGGGGATGTGGCCGTCCCACGAGACCAGCGAGTACGCCGCCGCGTCGGCCGGGCGCCCGGCGCACGCCTTGACATCCGCCCGGTCGACGTCGGCGACGTGCAGGATGCTGCGGGTCTCCGCCAGGCAGCGCCGCGCCCCGAACCGGCCGAGGAACCCATCGGCCTCGGCGGTGTCAGCGGTCTCCAGCCCGATCGCGGTGCAGCCGGCTGCCGCCGCGGCCCGAGCCGCGGTGGTCAGCAGGGCCGTGCCGACACCGCGCCGCCGGTGCTCCGCGGGGACGATCCCGTCGATATTCGCCCGGTGCTGGTTGCTGCCGATCGTGCTGCGCGTCAGCCAGGCGGTGCCGACCAGCCGGTCGACGTCGTCGCGGGCCTGCCAGAACCGCCGCTCGCGGAACGCCGGCCCGCCGCTGAACCAGCCGACCACCGTCTGCATCGGCGGCACGGCCTCGCCGGGCCGGTCGGCGATGTAGCCGGGGATGAAGACGTCGTACCACTCGCGCAGCTCCGCCTCCGCGGCGCCGCCCATGGACCACTCGCCGATCTGCATCCCTACCCCGCCAACCTGGCCAGCGCGGCCGCTGTGTCCAGCTCGTGCTCGGCTGCCGCAGCCGCCGTCCGGAAGCCCAGCCGCCGGTTGATCCGCAGCATGTGCTCGTTGACGTCGGCGTTGCCGGTCTCGATCGACGTCACCTCCGGCCGCACGGCGAGCACCCGCTGCAGCATCGTCGCTTTCATCCATAGGCCGAGGCCGTGGCCGCGGTGCCTCGGGTCCACCGCGGTCGACTCCTGGTAGGCGCGCTCCGGGAACCCGGCGTAGAACACCAGCTCGGTCACCCCGGCCAGCCGGCCGGTCGGCTCGTGCCGCGCGCAGACCGTCCAGATCATGTCCCCGCGCGAGCTCAGCATCGTGTGCCAGCCGCGCACCCGGTCGGGGTCCGGTTCCTCGTCGTTCCAGGCCATCTCGCCGACCGGGGCGTCGTTCATCGCGGTCACGACCCGAGCCAGCTCGCCGAGCCACTCGTCCGGGACGCCGTCGTCCCAGCAGAGCAGCGAGTAGTCAGCGGCGCCGGCCGGCCGCTGGGCGCACGCTGCGACGTCGGAGCGGTCGACGTCCGCGGTCTGCAGCACGCCGCGGGCGTCGCCGACGCAGCGCTTGCCGCCGAAGCGGTCGAGGAACGCCGCTGCGTCCGCGCGCTCGACCTCGAAGCCGAGCACCGTGCAGCCGGCCTGCTGTGCGGCGCCCGCCAGTGCGCGGAGCAGCGCCGTGCCGACGCCCGACCGCCGCGCGTCCTGAGCGACGCCGAGCTCGCACTCGGCGCGGTGCTGGTTGGTGCCGTTGGTGTCCCGGGTCAGCTGCGCCCACCCGGTGACGCGGCCGTCCGCCGAGCGGGCCAGCCAGGTCCGGGCGACCGTGTACGCCGGATGGATCGAGTACCAGCCGAGTGCGGTGGCGTACGGCGGGACCGGGTCGTCGGGTCGCAGCTCGCGATAGCCGGCGGACCACACGTCGTACCACTGCCGCCGCTCGTCCTCGGGCGCCGCCTCCGGCCACCACTCGGTGATCTGCACAGGCCTTTCCTAGACCCGCCGGCGCGTGGCGGCCACCGGATATCGGCGGCGCCGGGGGACAATGGGCGGGTGACCCTCTACCGCGACGAGGGCGTCGTCCTGCGCACCCAGAAGCTGGGGGAGGCCGACCGGATCGTCACGCTGCTGACCCGCCGCCACGGCAAGGTGCGTGCGGTGGCCAAGGGCGTGCGCCGGACCAAGAGCAAGTTCGGCTCGCGGCTCGAGCCGTTCACCCACGTGGATCTCCAGTGCTACCAGGGGCGCGAGCTCGACATCGTCACGCAGGCGGAGATCGTGTCGTCGTACGCCGCGCTCAGCGGCGACTACGGCCGCTACACCGCCGGGACGGCGATGCTGGAGACGGTCGACCGGTTCACCGAGGAGCGCGAGCCGGCGCTGCGGCTCTTCCTGCTGCTCGCCGGCGCGCTGAAGGCGCTGGACGGCGGCGGGCACGACGCCTCCCTCGTCCTCGACGCGTTCGTGCTGAGGACGCTGTCCATCAGCGGCTACGCCCCCGGGCTCGACGACTGCGCCAGGTGCGGCGCCGACGGACCGCACCGCAGCTTCCACGTCTCCTCCGGCGGCCTGGTCTGCCCGGACTGCCGGCCGAGCGGCTCGGCGTCGCCGTCGCCCGGCTCGGTGGCGCTGATGAGCGCGCTGCTCACCGGCGACTGGGCCACGGCGGACGCGACCGACCGCCGTACGCAGCGGGAGGCGTCCGGGCTGGTGAGCGCCTACCTCGAGTGGCACCTCGACCGCCGGCTGCGCTCGATGCAGCTGGTGGAGCGCTAGTGGCCAGGCGGCCGGCGCCGAGACTCCCCGCACCGCACCCGTCGGGTGCGCGGCCGCCCGCGGTCGACCGGCGCGCCGTACCGCGGCACGTTGCGCTCGTGATGGACGGCAACGGGCGGTGGGCCAAGCAGCGCGGGCTGCCCCGGACCCGCGGCCACGAGGCGGGGGAGCACTCGCTCTTCGACTGCGTCGAGGGCGCCATCGAGGTCGGCGTCGAGTGGCTGTCCGCCTACGCGTTCAGCACCGAGAACTGGAAGCGGTCGCCGGAGGAGGTCCGCTTCCTGATGGGGTTCAACGAGGACGTGCTGGTCCGGCGGCGCGACGAGATGCACGCGCTCGGCGTCCGGGTGCGCTGGGCGGGCCGAAGGCAGCGGCTGTGGCCCGGGGTGATCCGCCGGCTGGAGGAGGCCGAGGAGCTCACCCGGCACAACAAGGTGCTGACGCTCACGATGTGCGTCAACTACGGGGGCCGTGCCGAGATCGCCGACGCCGTGAAGCGCATCGCCGGGGACGTCGCGGCGGGCCGGCTCGACGCGGCCAAGGTCACCGAGAAGACCGTCGCGCGCGACCTCGACGAGCCGGAGATGCCGGACGTCGACCTGTTCATCAGGTCGTCCGGGGAGCAGCGCACCAGCAACTTCCTGCTGTGGCAGTCGGCGTACGCCGAGCTCGCCTTCGTCGACACGCTATGGCCCGACTTCGACCGCCGGCATCTGTGGCGGGCGGTCGAGGAGTACGCCGCCCGCGACCGCCGCTACGGCGGCGTAGACCCCGAGGTGCCTGCCGTATGACCTGGATCCAGCACGTCAACGTCGTCGTCCCGCCCGGCGGCACGGCGGCTGCCGCGGCGTTCTACCGCGACGTCTTCGGGCTGCGGGTCGTCGACAAGCCGGCCGCGCTCGACCCGGTCGGCGCGTGGCTGCAGGCGGCCGGCGAGCAGCAGCTGCACATATCGGAGCGCGCCGGAGCGGTGCACGCCGACGCGCACTTCGCGCTGGTCGTCGACGACTTCGACCAGACGCGCCGCCTGATGGACGCGGCGGGCGCGCCGTGGACCGAGCAGGAGGACGTGTTCGGCGGGCGTCGCGGCTTCACCCGCGACCCGGCGGGCAACCGGGTCGAGGTGCTGGAGGCAACCGGCAGCTTCGCCCCCTGAGGTTGCCATCGCGCGTTGCGGGCAGTCAGCAGGTGCGTTGCCTTCCATGGCGCGGCGCCGGCCGTCGGCGCCGCCGGGCGGGCCGCAGACTGGAGGACCACCGTGACCACGGGCCAGGAGCTGCGACGTGTGCCGCTGGGCTCGACCGACATGGAGATCAGCCGGGTCGGCTTCGGTGCCTGGGCCATCGGCGGCGGCGGGTGGAAGAACGGCTGGGGTGACCAGGACGCCGACGAGGCGATCGCCGCCATGCGGCACGCGGTCGAGCACGGCGTCAACTGGATCGACACCGCGCCGGTCTACGGCCTCGGCCGGTCGGAGGAGATCGTCGGCCGGGCGTTCGCCGGGACCGCGGCGGACCGGCCGCTGATCTTCACCAAGTGCGGTCTGGTCTTCGACGTCGAGCGACCCGACGACGGTCCGCACAACGTGCTGGCCCCGGCGAGCATCCGCCGCGAGGTCGAGGACTCGCTGCGCCGCCTGCAGGTCGAGCGGATCGACCTCTACCAGGTGCACTGGCCGCCCAACGACGGCACGCCGCTGGAGGAGTACTGGGCGACGATGGTCGCGCTCGAGCGGGAGGGCAAGGTGCGCGCGATCGGCCTGTCCAACCACGACGCCGAGCAGCTCGCCGCCGCGGAGCGGATCGGGCACGTGGACACGCTGCAGCCGCAGCTGTCGATGATCCACCGGGAATCCGGCGCCGACGTCATACCGGCTGCGGCGGACAACGGCACGGCGGTGATCGTCTACAGCCCGATGCAGTCGGGGCTGCTGACCGGGGCGATGTCCGCCGAGCGGGTCGCCGCGCTGCCGGACGACGACTGGCGCGCGTCGGCCGACGACTTCACCGGTGACAACCTCCGCCGCAACCTCGAGCTCGCCGAGGCGCTGCGGCCGGTCGCCGACCGGCTCGGAGTGTCGGTCGGCGCCGTGGCGGTCGCCTGGACGCTGTCCTGGCCTGGCGTCACCGGTGCGATCGTCGGCGCGCGCAGCCCCCGCCAGGTCGACGGCTGGCTCCCGGCCGGCTCACTGGAGCTCGGCGTGGCGGACCTGGTGGAGCTCACCGAGGCGATCGAGTCGACCGGGGCCGGCGCCGGCCCGCTGCCGGCCGGGCTGGCGGACGCCACCGGGCTCGTCGCCCGCTGACGCACCGCCGGTCTACGGGAGCTGGACCGTGCGGCGGGTGGTGCGCGGCGCCGCTGCGTACACCTGGCTGGCGTGCAGCCGCTGGCCGGCGATGTGCAGCGCCTCGCCGGGCTCGCGGGTCTCGACCGGAATGCGGACAGCGCCGTGCCGGGCGGAGATCGGGTGGCTGCCGGTGTCGTTCACCAGCGCGGCCACGGCAGTCGCGACGAACGAGTTGGCCGCGTCCCGGCCGACGTCTGCCAGAACGCAGAAGTCGACGCCCGCGGTCCGGTAGACGGTTCCGCGATGGCCGATCGACGACGAGAGTCGCTCGCCGAGCCGGACGACCAGCGCGTCCCCGGCAGAGTGGCCGAGGGCGGCGTCGTACTCCTTGAACCCGCTGAGCGTGAGCAGCACGAGCAGCTGCGGCGCGTCGTGGGTCGCGCTGTCGCAGGCGGCGCGCAGGTCGTCGCGGAGGCGGCGCCGGTTGCCGAGTCCGGTGAGCTGGTCGACCGACGACGGCCACACCCGGCGACGTACGGCGGCGAACGCTCGCTCTCGCAGGAACATCCGCGCCCTCCACCTCTCCTGTGCATCGCCGTCACTTGTCACATCGGCACGTTGCACCGACGAATCGCGACGCCGATCGATGGCAACGCGTTAGGCCAGCTGCCGCAGCGTCGCCCGGCGCGCGAGCCCTAGTAGTCGCGGACGATCGCCTCGAACCGGCTGTCCACGTGCTTCGACGTCGGTGAGCACGCTGACGAAGACGGCGACGACCTGTGGGTCGAACTGGGTGCCCGCGCACCCGCGGAGCTCGCTGATGGCGTGCACCACGGTCATCGCCGGCGCGTAGGAGCGGGCCGACGTCATCGCGACGAACGCGTCGCTGACGGCGATGATGCGCGAGCCGAGCGGGATCGCCTCGCCGGCGAGCCTGTCCGGGTAGCCGGTGCCGTCGAACCACTCGTTGGTCGAGCGCACCAGCCTGGCGGCGAACGACAACGACGGCGCGGCGCCGAGGATGCGCTCACCGATCGACGAGTGCCGGCGGACGAACGCCCACTCCTCGGCACTCAGCGGAGAGTCCTTGTCGAGGATCTCGTCCGGAATCGCGACCTTGCCGATGTCGTGCAGCTCGGCGGCCTGCCGGACGATCGCGCGCTGCTCGACCGGCATGCCCATCCGCTCGGATACGGCGTCGGCGAGGTCGGCGACCGCACGGAACCGGGTGCTGAGCTCGGGATGCCGCTCGTACATCGCGGTGAGCAGGACGGCGTTGGTCTGCCGGTCGGCGGACCGGCGCCCGGCGGCCTTCCGCGCGTACATCCGCTGGTCGACGAGCTGCATCGCCTCCGTGACGTCCCCGGTCTCACCGGGGATCAGCACCGCGCCGTACGACGCGCAGAACTCGTCCCCACCGAGGCGGTAGGCCTCCCCGTGGCCGTGGACGGCGTCCCGCAGCGCGTGCCCGAGGCGGGCGAGCAGGACGTCCCCGGCGGAGTGCCCGAAACCGTCGTTGTAGTCCTTGAAGCCGTTGAGGTCGAACATCAGCGCAGTGGGCGCGTCGTCGGTGGCCGCGGCAGGCCGCCACCAGGTCGCGGCGCGAGTAGCGCGACGACAGGGCGCCGACGAGGAGCAGCAGCAGTGAGATCGCCACCAGCGCGAGCGGCCAGACGCGCACGCCGTAGAGCAGCCCGACGGACTGCGGGCTCAG
>DASQMY010000435.1:0-6382 GCA_035645255.1 Mycobacteriales bacterium | reverse complement strand
CCGGACGACGCGGAAGGGCTGCTGTGCGGTCCCGGACAGGTCGTCCGTCGGCCGGACGCGGCGCGGGTGAGCGTCGTCGTCGCCGACCGGTGGCGGGTCGCGCCACTGGTCGAGGCGCTGCGCGCCGCGGGCCTCGCCGCCGAGGCGGCTCCTGCGCACGAGGCCGAGATGACGGTGCGGACGGCGTTCGAGCCGGGGCTGCTCGCGGTGGCCGACGCCTGGCAGCGGGCCGGCGCCAAGCGCGCGCCGGCCGACCTGTCGCTGGACGGGCCGCGGCTGCGCTTCTGGGCGCTCGCGGCGGGCCGGCGCGACAGCGTGGGCTACCTGCTCGGCCTCGCACCGACCGACGAGGCCGTCTGGTCCGGCGTCGGCGGCGCGCTCTCGACCGCCGGGCTGGCGGCGGTCTTCGTCGGCCCGCGGGCCGACGGTCCGGCGTACCGGATCACCGGCGCGCGGCGGCTCGACCGCTTCCGCGAGCTGATCGGAGACCGCCCTGAAGGAGTCCCACCAGAAGGCTGGTTGGGAGACGAGTGAGTGCACGGGTCGTGAACTGCACAACAGACCCGGGCGACGCCGGAAAGAGCGGCGAAGCCCCAGCCGAAGCGAAGCGAGGCAATCAAACACCAGCACCGAGTTGACCAATCGTCTCGCTGCAACACACACTCCGCCACGGGTGGCGGCCGCAAGCACCACGGTCGCGCCGCGCCCCGCCCAGCCGAAGACCGCAGCCGTAGGAGACCCGTGCCCACGACCCCGACCGCAGAACCCGCCGTCGCCGGCGACGGTGCGCGCGGCGGCCGGCCACTGGTCGTCGTCGAGTCGCCGGCGAAGGCGAAGACCATCGCGGGTTTCCTCGGCAAGGACTTCGTCGTCGAGTCGTCGATCGGCCACATCCGCGACCTCCCGCGCAACGCCGCCGACGTACCGGCGGCCATGAAGGGCGAGCCGTGGGCGCGCCTCGGCGTCGACGTCGACAACGACTTCAAGCCGCTCTACATCGTCTCGCCGGAGAAGAAGCAGCAGGTCGCCAAGCTCAAGGCGCTGCTGAAGAACGCCAGCGAGCTGTACCTCGCGACGGACGAGGACCGCGAGGGCGAGTCGATCGCCTGGCACCTGCTCGAGGTGCTCAACCCGCGCGTGCCGGTCAGGCGGATGGTGTTCCACGAGATCACCCGCAAGGCGATCCAGGAGGCGGTCGCCAACTCCCGCGACCTCGACCGGCGACTCGTCGACGCCCAGGAGACGCGCCGGATCCTCGACCGGCTGTACGGCTACGAGGTCTCGCCGGTGCTGTGGAAGAAGGTCATGCCGAAGCTGTCGGCCGGCCGTGTCCAGAGCGTCGCGACCCGGGTGCTGGTGGAGCGCGAGCGGGCGCGGATGCGCTTCCGGACCGCCGGCTACTGGGACCTCGACGGGACGTTCGCCGGCCCGCGGGCGGACGACGGCGGGGTCACCACGTTCGCGGCGACGCTGGTGTCGGTGGACGGGCGGCGTGTCGCGACCGGCAAGGACTTCGGCGAGGACGGCGCGCTGAAGTCCTCGACCGCTGTCGCTCTCGACGAGCGGACCGCGCGGTCGCTCGCCGAGTCGCTCGCCGGTGCGGAGTTCGCGGTGCGGACGGTCGAGGAGAAGCCGTTCAAGCGGTCGCCGTACCCGCCGTTCATGACCTCGACGCTGCAGCAGGAGGCCGGCCGCAAGCTCCGGTTCAGCGCGCAGCGCGCCATGCAGATCGCCCAGCGGCTCTACGAGAACGGCTACATCACCTACATGCGCACCGACAGCACGACGCTGTCGGAGACCGCGCTGACCGCGGCGCGGTCGCAGGCCCGCAGCCTGTACGGCGACGCCTATGTCCCGGCGCAGCCACGGCAGTACGTCAAGAAGGTGAAGAACGCGCAGGAGGCGCACGAGGCGATCCGCCCGGCTGGCGACACCTTCCGCACACCGGAGCAGGTCTCGCGCGAGCTCGGCAGCGACGAGCTGCGGCTGTACGAGCTGATCTGGAAGCGGACCGTCGCGTCGCAGATGTCCGACGCCACCGGCCAGTCGATGCAGGTGCGCCTCGGCGCGCGGTCGGCCGACGGTCAGGACGCCGAGTTCGCCGCGAGCGGCAAGGTGATCACGTTCCCCGGCTTCCTGCGCGCCTACGTCGAGGGCGCCGACGACCCGGACGCCGAGCTCGAGGACCGCGAGGTCCGGCTGCCGCCACTCGCCCAGGGCGACGCGCTCTCGGTCGACGGGATCGAGCCGAAGGGCCACGTCACCCAGCCGCCGGCGCGCTTCACCGAGGCGTCGCTGGTGAAGACGCTGGAGGAGATGGGCGTCGGCCGGCCGTCGACGTACGCCTCGATCATCGGCACGATCCAGGACCGCGGCTACGTCTGGAAGAAGGGCACGGCGCTCGTTCCGTCGTTCATCGCGTTCGCGGTGATCGGCCTGCTGGAGCGGCACTTCGAGAAGCTGGTCGACTACGGGTTCACGGCCAGCCTCGAGGACGACCTCGACGAGATCGCCAACGGCCGCGGTGACGCGATCGACTACCTGCAGCGGTTCTACTTCGGCGACGGCATCTCCGGGCTGAAGGCCATGGTGTCCGAGCACCTCGGCGAGATCGACGCGCGCGAGGTCAACTCGATCGTCGTCGGGCAGGACGCGGACGGCGTCGACCTCGTCGTGCGGGTGGGGCGGTACGGCCCCTACCTGCAGCGCGGCGAGGACCGGGCGTCGGTGCCGGAGGACCTGGCGCCCGACGAGCTCACCGTTGAGAAGGTGCTCGACCTGCTCAGCGCGCCGAGCGGCGACCGGGCGCTCGGCGCCGAGCCGGGGACCGGCTTCCAAGTGGTCGCGAAGGCCGGGCGCTACGGCCCTTACGTGACGACCGTCGTACCGGAGGGCACGAAGGCTGAGGCGCGCACCGCCTCGCTGTTCAAGGACATGTCGCTCGACACGATCGACCTGGACACCGCGCTCAAGCTGCTAACGCTGCCGCGCGTGCTGGGCAGCGACCCGGCCGACGGCGCGGAGATCATCGCGTCGAACGGCCGCTACGGCCCCTACATCAAGAAGGGCACCGACTTCCGCAGCATCGACAACGAGGACCAGCTCTTCACCATCACGCTGGACGAGGCGGTGGCCATCTACGCGCAGCCCAAGCAGCGCCGCGGCCAGCGCGCGGCGGCCGCACCACTGCGCGAGCTGGGCAACGACCCGGTCAGCGACAAGCCGATCGTGGTCAAGGAGGGGCGGTTCGGGCCGTACGTCACCGACGGCGAGACAAACGCCTCGTTGCGCAAGGAGGACTCGGTCGAGCAGATCACGACCGAACGGGCCGCCGAGCTGATCGCCGAGCGGCGCGAACGAGGGCCGTCGAAGCCGAAGAAGGCGGCGCGGAAGGCGCCGGCGAAGAAGGCGGCAGCAAAGAAGACCGCAGCGAAGAAGGCGCCGGCGAAGCGGACCGCCGCCAAGAAGGCGGCGTCGTAGCGGCGTTAGAGTAGATGCCGACCGGGGACCGCCGTCCCCGGCTGGCCGTGCACGCGCGACGCCCGTAGGAGGCGACGATCTCCGCCGCCAGCGACCCGGTAACGCCGTCGGCCCTTCCGGAGCTAGCGGTCGAGCACAAGCCGGCCCCCAAAGACGTGCGCGGCGTGCTCAGCCACCTCGACTTCCGCCGCTTGTGGATCGCCCTCAGCTTCTCCAGCCTCGGCGACTGGCTCGGCTTCCTCGCCACGACCGCGCTCGCGGCGGAGCTGACCACCAACCCGTCCAAGAGCGCCTACGCGATCAGCGGCGTCTTCTTCTTCCGGCTGCTCCCGGCGCTGCTGATCGGGCCGTTCGCCGGGGCGTTCGCCGACCGGTTCGACCGGCGCAAGCTGATGGTGGCGTGCGACGTCGCCCGCTTCGCTGTCTTCGCCTCGATCCCGCTGGTCCGCAACCTCGCCTACCTGCTGATCGCGTCGTTCGTCGTCGAGGCGATCAGCCTGTTCTGGATCGCGGCCAAGGAGGCGTCGGTTCCCAACCTGGTGCCGAAGGAGAAGCTGGAGGCCGCCAACCAGCTCGGTCTGATAACCGCGTACGGCACCGCGCCGATCGCGGCGGCGGTCTTCATCGCGCTTGCGGTGATCGCCCGGCTGCTCGGCGCGGCGGTGCCGTTCTTCGACACCAACCGGGTCGACCTCGCGCTCTACGTCAACGCCGCGACGTTCCTGTTCACGGCGTGGATCGTCTGGCAGATGCACGAGTCGATCCGCGCTCCGCAGCGCGAGGTCGGGGCCGACGGCACGCCGGTCGACGAGACGCCGCTGTCGCTGCTGCGGTCGATCGGCGAAGGCTGGAAGTTCGTCGGTCAGAGCGCACTGATGCGCGGGCTGGTGTTCGGCATCCTCGGCGCGTTCGCCGCCGGCGGCGTCGTCATCGCGCTGGCGAAGCCGTTCGTGGTCGTCCTCCGCGGTGGCAACGCGGGTTACGGCCTGCTGTTCGGCGCGGTGTTCGCGGGTCTCGCGTTCGGCATGGCGCTCGGCCCGCAGCTGCTCGCCGACTTCTCCCGCAAGTCGCTGTTCGGGCTGTCCATCATGGCAGCCGGCGTGACGCTGATGATCAACGCCGTGCTGCCCAACCTGATCTTCGTCATCGTGGCGACCCTGCTGGTCGGCGCGTTCGCCGGGATCGCCTGGGTCACCGGCTACACGATGCTCGGCGCGGAGGTCGCCGACGAGCTGCGCGGCCGGACGTTCGCGTTCGTGCAGTCGCTGGTCCGCGTCGACCTGCTCGTCGTGCTGGTCGCGGCGCCGCTGGTCGCCGGCGCGATCGGCTTCAGCGAGATCCGGATCGGCAACGCCCGCATCCGCAGCGACGGTGTGACGCTGACGCTCTTTGCGGCGGGTGCGATCGCCGCCGCCGTCGGGCTGGTCGCGTACCGCTCGATGGACGAGCACGCGCCGGCCCCGCTGCTGCAGCAGCTCCGGCGCGCGCTGCGGGGCGACGAGCACCCGCTGCTCCTCGACTACGACGGGCTGTTCATCGCGCTCGAGGGCGGCGAGGGTGCCGGGAAGTCGTCGCAGGCGGCGCTGCTCGAGGAGTGGATCGAGCAGCGCGGGCTCACCGCCGTGCTCACGCGGGAGCCCGGCGGGACGTCGATCGGCGCGGAGCTGCGGCGCCTGCTGCTCGATCGCGGCAACGTGCACCTGAGCCCCCGGGCCGAGGCGCTGCTGTACGCCGCCGACCGCGCCCAGCACGCCGCGGAGATCATGTCGCCGTCGCTCTCCCGCGGCGCCGTCGTCATCACCGACCGCTACATCGACTCGACGCTCGCCTACCAGGGCGGCGGGCGCTCGCTGTCGACCGCCGAGCTCTCCCGGCTCTCCAGGTGGGCGACCGGCAACCTGGTCCCCGACCTCACCGTGCTGCTGGACGTCGACCCGCGGATCGGCCTGGCCCGCACCACCGGCGGCGGCGACCGGATGGAGCAGGAGACGCTGGAGTTCCACCAGCGGGTGCGGGAGAGCTTCCTCGAGCTCGCCGCTCGCGCACCCAGCCGCTACCTCGTCGTCGACGCGGGTCTCCCGGAGGCGGAGGTGCACGCGCTGGTCCGCGCGAGGCTGCAGCCGATGGTCGACGAGCTGGCCGCTCGGGTCGGCGTACGCCCGCCGCCGGTTTCGACGCCGACGCCCACGCCGTGACCGTCTTCGCCGACCTGGTCGGCCAGGCGGAGGTGACCGCGGAGCTGCAGCGCGCGGTGGCCGGCGACGGCATGACGCACGCCTGGCTGTTCACCGGCCCGCCCGGCTCGGGCCGGTCGGTCGCGGCGCGGGCGTTCGCCGCGGCGCTGCAGTGCGCTGACGGCGGGTGCGGCGCGTGCAGCCAGTGCCGGCAGGTGCTGCAGCGGACGCACCCCAACGTCGTCTTCGTGACGCCGGCGGGGCTCTCGATCTCTGTCGACGAGGCGAGGGACGTCGTACGCCGGGCCGCACTCGCGTCGTCCGGCGGGCGCTGGCAGGTCGTGCTGATCGAGGACGCCGACCGGCTGACCGAGCGGGCGGCCAACGTCTGGCTCAAGGCGATCGAGGAGCCGGAGGCGAGGTCGGTCTTCCTGCTCTGCGCGCCGAGCGCCGACGACCTGCCGCCCACCATCCGGTCGCGCTGCCGGCTGCTGACGCTGCGGCTGCCGTCGTCCGCCGACGTCGCCGAGGTGCTGATGCGCCGCGACGGCGTGGGCGAGTCGATGGCGCACTGGGCCGCCCGGGCATCGATGGGCCACGTCGGCCGGGCCCGCGCGCTGGCGCTGGACGAGTCGGCGCGGTCGCAGCGGACCGAGGTGCTCGACCTGCCGCGCCGAGTGGCGCTCGTCGGTGACGCGCTCGCCGCCGCTGCGGACCTCGTCGAGATC
>DASQMY010000434.1:0-9887 GCA_035645255.1 Mycobacteriales bacterium | reverse complement strand
CTCGTCGATGATCGCGCCCTTGATCCGCGAGATCGCGTAGGTCTCGAACTTGATCGCGCGCTCGAGGTCGAACTTCTGGATCGCGTCGATCAGCCCGAAGATCCCGTAGGAGACGAGGTCGGCCTGCTCGATGTTGGGCGGTAGGCCCACGCCGACCCGACCGGCGACATACTTGACCAGCGGGGAGTAGTGCAGGATCAGCCGCTCGCGGAGCGCCTGGTCGCCGCTGTCCTTGTACTCCCTCCAGAGCGCGGCGATTGCGCTGTCGATCGCGGCGCGTTCGCCGTCGTCCATCGCCGGCTTCGCACGACTCGACAGCCGGGTGCCGGCGGTTTCGCGAGGACTCTCACGCTCGGGGGTGGGCTTGGTCATATGAAGTCTTCAGTCGCTCCGCGGAGACGTGCGTGTAGACCTGAGTTGTTGCGAGCGTAGCGTGCCCGAGCAGCTCCTGGACGCTTCTCAGGTCAGCTCCCCCTTCCAGGAGGTGGGTGGCTGCGGTGTGCCGGAGCCCGTGCGGACCGAGGTCCGGAGCACCGGGCAGCTGCGCGAGCCGGGTATGCACCATACGCCGTACCGTGCGCGGATCGATGCGACCACCGCGATCGCCGAGGAACAGCGCCGGCCCGCTGCCGGGCCTGGCGAGCTGTGGACGCCCCGTTGCGCGCCAGTCACGCAGTGCTATGTGCGCGGGTACGCCGTAGGGCACCCGCCGCTCGCGACTGCCTTTGCCGACCACCCGGAGCACCCGGCGGTCGTCGTCGACGTCGTCGACGTCGAGCCCCACCAGCTCACCCACCCGCACCCCGGTCGCGTAGAGCACCTCCAGCACCGCGCGGTCGCGCAGGCCGACCGCGTCGCCGGCGTCCGGTGTGCCCATCAGGGCCGCCGCCTCCGCCTGCTTGAGCACGCGGGGCAGCCGTCGGGTCGTCTTCGGGCGCCCGAGCCGCACCCCGGCGTCCGACTCGGTCAGCCCGCTCCGGTGCGCGAACGCGGTGAAAACCCGCGCGGCCGACGCCTTGCGCGCCAGGCTGGCCGGCGCGTAGGCCTGCGTGTGCAGCTTGGCCAGCCAGCTCCGCAACGCGGACGCGTCGATCCCCGCCGGGTCCTGCACGCCCAGCCGGCTGACATGCAGGAGCAGCGACTCGACGTCGGAGACGTAGGCCGTCACGGTTCGCCCGGCCAGGCCGCGCTCGGCCGCGAGGTGCCGCTCGAACGCCGCCAGCGCTCCTGTCAGCGGAGGCGGCAACGGCTGCGGTGGAGCGTCGGCCGCCATGGCGGGACGTTCCCCCACCGCGCCACCCCGGTCAAGGACCCGAGGCGGTGAGTCGCCCCGTCGCTACGTGGCGAGTCGATAGCGGCCGGCGCCCGCCTCGACCAGCGCGGCCGCGACGAGCGCACCCAGCGCCGGCCGGACGGTCGACTCCGGCAACCCGCTCGACCGCGCGATGGCGGATGTGGTGGCCGGCTGCCGCTTCGGTACGGCGTCCAGCACCCGACGGATCTCCGCCGACAAGGCGTCCCGCGGGTCGAACAGCCCGGGCCGCGGAGCGGCTAGGTCCTCCCCCATCCGCCCTACCACCTCGACCACCTCTTCCATGCGCGTCACGCACACCGCGCCGTCGTTGCGGATGAGCTCGTGGCAGCCGACCGACATGGCTGACGTGACCGGACCGGGGACCGCCATGAGCGGTCGCCCGAGCGCCATGGCGTCCCGCGCGGTGCGCAGCGCCCCGCTGCGCGCAGCCGCCTCCACCACGACCGTGCCGTGCGCGAGCGCGGCGATGACCCGGTTGCGGGTCAGGAAGCGGTGCCGCATCGGCGAGCAGCCCGGCGGCCACTCGCTCACGATGACGCCGTCCGCGGTGATCCGCTCGAACAGCACGTCGTGCCCGCGTGGGTAGGGCACGTCGACGCCGCAGGCGAGGACGGCGATCGTCGGCGTACCGGCAGCCAGCGACCCGCGGTGCACCGCCGCGTCGATGCCGTAGGCGCCGCCGGACGCGGTCGCCCAGCCGGCGTCGCCGAGCCCGGCCGCCAGCTCGCCGGCCACCGCGGTGCCGTATGACGACGCAGCGCGAGACCCGACGATGGCGACCGACCGCTCACTGCACTCGTCCAGCCGGCCCGCTCCGCGCGCCCACAGCGCGATGGGCGGCCGGCGCAGGTCGGCGAGCGCCGCGGGCCACTCGGCGTCGCCCGGGCAGACCAACCGCCCGCCGAGCCTCGCGACAGCTGCGAGGTCGGCCTCCGGACGCGCGGCGGCCAGCCGGGCACCGACCCGCCCGCGCAGGTCCTCCGGCCCGCCGCCGGTGCGCAGCTCGTCCCAGGCCGCCTCCGGCCCGATGGCGTCGAGCATCGCGTGCAGCTCGTGGTCGTCGGGCTCGCAGACCCGGCTGAGGGCAGCTCGCGCGATCCGTGACGCATCGCTCACCGGCTCGGGTGCGGCGCGCGCCGCGCCGGGTGTCATGCCGCGAGCCGGCGATAGTTGACGGCCTCGGCGACGTTCGCGCTGGTAGGCACCGGCTCGCCGTCGAGGTCGGCGAGCGTCCAGGCGACCCGCAGGACGCGGTCCATCCCGCGCGCCGTGAGCTGGCCCTTGCCGAGCGCGTCGTCCACCGGCTTCATCGAGCGCCGGGGCACCGGCCACCGCCGCCGGAGCTGCGGGCCGGGCACCCGGCCGTTGGTCGGCCAGGGCGTCCCGGCGAGCCGGAGCGCAGCGCGGGCGCGGGCGGCGCGCACCCGGCACGCGACCTCCTCGGACGCCTCGACGTTGTGCCGCTCGGCGAACAGCTCCGCCCGGGACACGGTCGGAAGCTCGACCCGCAGGTCGACCCGGTCGAGCAGCGGTCCGGAGAGGCGACCGAGATAGCGCCGGCGGGCGACCGCCGAGCAGCTGCACTCCCGGCCACCGCCCGACGTGACGGCGCAGGGACAGGGGTTGGCGGCGAGTACGAGCATGAAGCTGGCCGGGTAGACCGCGACCCCGGCCGCTCGCGCGATCCGGATCTCGCCGGACTCCAGCGGCTGGCGCAGGCAGTCGAGCGCCGGGCGGGCGAACTCGGGCGCCTCGTCCAGGAAGAGGACTCCGTGGTGGGCCAACGAGACCTCTCCCGGCCGGGCGATGCCTGACCCGCCGCCGACAAGAGCGGGCATCGACGCCGTGTGGTGGGGGTTGCGGAACGGCGCCTCGGTCACGAGCGGTTGGTGCGACGCGAGCCGGCCGGCGATCGAGTGGATCGCCGTCACCTCGAGCGACGACTCGTCGTCGAGCGGCGGCAGGATCGAGGGAAGTCGCTCCGCGAGCATCGTCTTGCCCGCACCGGGCGGGCCGAGCAGGAACAGGTGATGGCCGCCGGCCGCAGCGACCTCGATCGCCCGCCGGCCGTCGGACTGCCCGATCACGTCGATCAGGTCGACCCCGTCGGCCGGGTCGCTGACTGGCGGCCGGGCGATGCGCGGGACGTCGACGTCCTCGTCCTGCTCAGGCTCTCCCTGCAGGCGGCGGGCGAGGTGTCCGAGCGACCGGACACCCCAGACCTCGGCACCCGGCACCAGGCCCGCCTCCGCCGTGTTTCCCAGCGGTACGACGACCCGCTCGAACCCCGCCCGCACCGCCGCGAGGACAGCCGGCAGGACGCCGCGGATCTCCCGCACGCGGCCGTCGAGGCCCAGCTCGCCGAGCACGACCATCGCCGCGAGCTCGGTGTGGGGCAGCTTGCCGTCAGCGGCGAGGATCGCGGCGGCGAGCGCGAGGTCGAAGCCGCTTCCGCTCTTCGGCAGTGTCGCCGGCGACAGGCCCACCGTTATCCGTCGCTGCGGCCACACCAGGCCGGAGTTGACGATCGCGGCGCGGACCCGGTCGCGCGCTTCCCGCAGCGCGGTGTCCGGCAGGCCGACGAGCGACACCGTCGGGATGCCGTCCGCCAGGTGCGCCTCGACCTCCACCAGGTGGCCCTCGACGCCGATCAGGGCGACGCACCAGGCCTTGGCGACGGGCATCAGAGCGCGCCGCGCAGGTGGGTGACCTGCGCCGGTCCGGAGCGCGGCGTCAGCACACTCAGCACGTCGAACCGCATGTCGGCGTAGTACGGCGGTCGCTTGGCGGCGAGCCACGCCGCGGCCAGCACATGCAGGCGGCGCACCTTGTTGCGGTCTACCGCCTCTGCCGGTTCGCCGAACTTCGTCGACGACCGGGTCTTCACCTCGACGAAGACGAGCGCGGCGCCGTCACGAGCGACGATGTCGAGCTCACCCTGCGGGCAGCGCCAGTTGCGGTCGAGCACCTCGAACCCTGCGGCCTCCAGATGCTGCGCGGCGACGCGCTCGCCGTACTTGCCCCGTCCATCCTTCGCCCGCATCGCGACTCCCTCGTCTCGGCAGTGACGACGAAACTAGGGACGTGGGCCGCCGCAGAATCAGCCGAGCGCAACATCTGTGCACGGACCGCGACGCGGTGAGCAACTCATCCACAGGCTTGAGAACGCGAGCAAGTCACTCGGGCGAAGCCGCCCGGCGCCTCTGCGACGCCGGAAGAGGCGGCGAAGCCCCAGCCGAAGCGAAGCGAGGCCAATCAACTAAGTCGCTACCTCGCCGTCCGGCTTGCCCGGCTGCGCGATCGCGGTGGTGCGGATGCCCTCAGCGCCCGCCAGCTCCTCGGACGTCCCCTGCGCGGCGTGCGTCGAGACGGCGACGTGGCCGTGCTCGTCGCTGATGAAGCCGGGCGCGGGCACCGGCGAGTCGCTGCCGCCCATCGCGGCGACGGTGTTGGCGACGTTCGCCTCCGGATCGGTCTCGAAGGCGGCCGGCGCCTCGCCGAGCGAGTCGGGGGCCGGCCGGGCCGCCTCGCCGTCCGTGTCGCTGTCGGGTCGCCCGCCGACGCGCCCGCCGGCGCTGGCGTCGGTGCGGGTGTCGACCGTCGGCCGGGTCTCCAGTGGCGGCGCACCCTCCCCGCCGCGGGCGTTCGGGTCGTTGCCGGACTCGCCGGAGTTGTCGTTGCGGGCGGTGCCGACAGCGGGGTCCCCGGTGGGGGCGGCGCCCGACTCACCGGGCTCGGTCGCCGTCGCGCTGTCGCCCGCGCGGTCGCCGCCCGGCACGAAGTCCGGCGGGTCGGCTGCCGGGCTGGGCGGGATCGGCTCCGTCTTGGCCTGGTTGGACGACGTCTGCGGCGCGTCTCGCACCTCTTCGGGCTGGGTTGCCTCGGTCACGGATCCTCCTGGTGCGCGGCGGCGGCGTACACCGGTCTGCCTACCCCGGCCCGTCCGCCGCCAACACGCGCAGCGCTCAGCCGGCGAGCGCCCAGACGAGCAGACCGCCGATCAGCAGGATGCCGGCGACGAGGATCGCGATGTCGACCGTCTTGGGGCCGCGGTAGCGGCGCGTCGCGTTGAAGCCCACTACAGGTCCGGCTTCTCGAGCTCTTCGATGTTGACGTCCTTGAACGTCAGCACGCGCACGTTGCGGACGAACCGCGCCGGCCGGTACATGTCCCAGACCCACGCGTCGGACATCGCGAGCTCGAAGAACACCTCGCCGTCGGCGTTGCGGACCTGCAGGTCGACGTTGTTGGCCAGGTAGAAGCGGCGTTCGGTCTCGACCACGTAGGAGAACTGCCCGACGATGTCGCGGTACTCGCGATAGAGCAGCAGCTCCATCTCGGTCTCGTACTTCTCGAGGTCCTCAGCACTCACAGCAGGTCTCCTTGCCCGGCCGCGTCGCACACGGCGGGCACGTCCTCGATGTCGTCAGGGTCGGCGTACCGGCCATTGTCCCGCATGCGGACGTTGACGAACGACCTGCGGTGCTCTGGGCACGGCCCGTTGGCCGACAGCGACGCCTGGTGCTCGGGCGTGATGTAGCCCTTGTGCTGGGCGAAGCCGTACGCCGGGAAGCGCGCGTCCATCTCGACCATCAGCCGGTCTCGGGTCACCTTGGCGACGACCGACGCGGCCGCGATGCAGGCGGCGACGCGGTCGCCCTTCCACATGGCGAGCCCTGGGACGCCGAGACCGGCGACCGGGAAGCCGTCGGAGAGCACGTACGACGGGCAGTCGTCGAGCAGCCAGAGCGCCCGGCGGAGCGCGGCGACGTTGGCGCGGTGCAGCCCGACCCGGTCGACCTCCGCAGCCGGCACGACAACCGCCGACCAGCAGAGCGCCCGGGCGACGACCTCGGCGTAGACCTCCTCACGGACGACCGCGTTGAGCAGCTTCGAGTCGGCCAGCCCGGGCACCCGGCCGCGCCGCCCCTCCGGGAGTACGACGGCGCCCGCGACGAGCGGGCCGGCGCAGGCACCGCGGCCGGCCTCGTCCACCCCGGCGATCCGGTCGAACCCGAGGCGCCGCAGCGCGTTCTCGTAGGCCCACATGCCGCTCTCGCGGACCCGCGGGCGGGCCAGCAGCCGCGACTCGTCCGGGGGCGCGAGGCTCGGAGCTGTCATGACGCGACCAGCCTACGGCGCCGCCTGCGGACTACGGCGACCGGCAGCCCGACGGCCGCGATCGCGACGGGCGCGACCGCGGCAGGGGCGGCGACCGGGGTCGTGTCGGGCCGGCCGAGGCCCTTGGCGCGGCCGAGCGGCCAGACCACGACGAACGCGCGTCCGACGACGTTGTCGACGGGGACCGCGCCCTGTCCCGGAGCACGGGAGTCCTGCGACACCGACCGGTGGTCGCCCATCATCCACAGGTGGTCGTCCGGCACCTCGACCGGGCCGAACTCCCGCTGGTCGTCCTCGAACAGGTAGGCCGACTCGTCCAGCGGCGAGCCGTTGACCGTGACCCGGCCCTGGTCGCAGCAGGCCACCCGGTCGCCCGGCAACCCGATCACGCGCTTGATGAAGTCCTTCTCCCCCGGTGGTGCGGCGCCGAGCGCCCGCTGGAGCGGCTGGATCAGCCGGCCGATCAGGTTGGTCGGCGCGGACTGAACCGGGTTCTCGGTGGTCCACGACGGGGGTCCGCGGAAGACCACGATGTCGCCGTGCTGCACCTCGCCGAACCGGTAGGACAGCTTGTTGACGAGCACCCGGTCCTGGAGGGCGAGCGTCTCCTCCATCGAGCCGGACGGGATGTAGAACGCCGCGACGAGGAACGTCTTGATCAGGATGGTCAGCCCCAGCGACAGCGCGAGCAGCAGCGGGACCTCGACCCAGAACGGCCGGTGCTTCTTCGACCTGCCGTGGCGGCCCCGCCTCCGCGATCGGACAGGTTTGCCGTGCGGTGCGGCCCTGTCCCCGCGCGACGTGCCGGCCGCTGCGACCGGCGGATCACCGGGCCGGTCGGCGGAGGTCATGCCGCGGCCCCGGCAGCGCGTCGATCGCTCGCCGCGCGCCGCCGGTGCCGCCGCACCGCGACCGGGGCCACGAGCGCGACGCTCATCGCGAGCGGGCTGGTGGCGACGGCGAGCGCGGTGTCAGCGGCGGTGGGCTGGTCCTCGAACGTGCTCGGCACGGGCAGCCCGCCCGCCCGGCTCACCGGCCAGACGACGACGAAGGCCCGGCCGATCACCCGGTTGATGGGGACCGCGCCGTTGCGCCGTGAGTCGCTCGAGTAGCCGCGGTGGTCGCCCATCACCCACAACTTGCCTTCAGGGACGGTCTCGCTGAACGGCACGGCGTTGTCCTCGAAGACGTAGCTCGACTCATCGAGCGGGACGCCGTTCACCGTGACGTGGCCGTCGGTGCAGCAGGCGACGACATCCCCGGGGAGCCCGATGACCCGCTTGATGAAGTCCTTCTCGCCCGGCTGGGGTACGCCGATCAGGCCGCCGACCTTGAAGAAGACCCGTTCCAAGGCGTTGCTCGGAGCTGCGACGCGCATGTCGGCGTCCTGCACGAACGAGTCGAGCCCGTTGAAGACGACGACCTCGCCGCGGCCGATGTCGCGGAAGCGGTAGACCAGCTTGTTGACCAGCACGCGGTCGCCGACCTGGAGCGTCTCCTCCATCGAGCCCGACGGGATGAAGAACGCCTGCACCAGGAAGATCTTGATCAGGATGGCGAGCAGCAGGGCCAGGCCGATCAGCACCGGTAGCTCGCGGACGAAGGACGCCTGCTTGGGTTTGGCGGTCTTCACCGGCGCCACGCCGGCGCCGTCATCGACCGTGTCGGCGTCGACCTTGCTGGCGTCGCTGTCGTCCATCACCGGAGCCTATCGACGAGGGGGCGACGCGGAGCCGGCAGACCGTGACCGACCGGTGGGCGGGACGGTGCGCGGCCGGCTCGGGGCAGCCTCAGCGGCCGACGAAGTCGCGCTTCTCCTTGATCTTGGCGGCCTTGCCGCGCAGGTCGCGGAGGTAGTAGAGCTTGGCGCGGCGGACGTCGCCGCGGGTGACGACCTCGATCTTGTCGATGACCGGCGTGTGCACGGGGAACGTGCGCTCGACGCCGACGCCGTAGCTCACCTTGCGGACGGTGAACGTCTCGCGGACCCCGCCACCCTGGCGCCGGATCACGACACCGTCGAAGACCTGCACACGCGTCCGGTTGCCCTCGACGACCCGCACGTGGACCTTGACGCGGTCGCCGGGGCGGAACGCCGGGATGTCGTCGCGCAGGCTCGCGGCGTCGAGCGGGTCAAGGGTGTGCATGGCCGTCGCTTTCGTGCAGGGCGCGCAGGATCGAACAGCGCGGAACGTCGGGTCTTCAGGGGGCGGGCCGCCTTGCAGCGCGCGCAGCCCTCTACTCTGCCACAGCGGGTGGCTGATCGGCCAACCCGTCCCCTGCGCGGGAGAGCACGTCTGCGACCACGGCCCGGTCGCGTTCGGTCAGCACCGCCGCCGCGAGCAGGTCGGGACGCCGCGCCGCCGTCCGGCGCAGCGCCTCGTCGCGTCGCCAACGGGCGATCGCACCGTGATCACCGGACAGCAGCACGGCCGGCACCGGCAGTTCGCGGAAGGTCGCCGGCCGCGTGTAGTGCGGGCCCTCGAGGAGCCCGGACGAGAAGCTGTCGTCCTCGACGCTCTCGGCGTTGCCTACGACGCCCGGCAGCAGCCTGGTCACCGCTTCGACCACGACCAGCGTCGCGACCTCACCGCCGGCCAGGACATAGTCGCCGAGCGAGACCTCGTCGTCGGCCCAGTGCTCGAGCACCCGGTAGTCGATGCCCTCGTAGCGGCCGCACACGAAGGCGAGCCACGGCTCGGCAGCGAGCTCGGCCACCAGCGACTGCGTCAGCGGCCGGCCGGACGGCGTCGGTACGACGACGCGTGGCCGCGGCGCCGGTCCGCCGGCCGCGACGACGGCCTCGAGCGCGAGGAACCACGGCTCGGGAGTCATCACCATCCCCGGCCCGCCGCCGAACGGCGCATCGTCCACCGGCCGGTGTACGCCGGACGCGTGCAGCCGCAGGTCGTGGACCCGGACGTCGACGATGCCGCGCTCCCGCGCCTTGCCGAGCAGCGAGACGTCCAGCGGGGTGAAGAACTCCGGGAAGATCGTGACGACGTCGATCTGCACGGTCGTCAGCTCTCCGCGGCGGCGGGGTCGTTGACCTCGAGCAGGCCGTCGGGTGGATCGACGACGAGCCGCCCGGCGGCGAGGTCGACCGAGGGCACGATCGCTGACACGAACGGGACCAGCACCTCGCCGCCGTCGGTCCGCCGTACCACGAGCAGCTCCGAGCCGGGCAGGTGCACGACATCGTCGACGACGCCGATCGCCTCGCCCGACGGCAGCGTGGCGGTGAGCCCGATCAGCTGGTGGTCCCAGTACTCGTCAGGGTCGGTGGGCGCCGACACCGTCGCGGCGTCGATCACGAGCAGCTGGCCGCGCATCAGCACGGCGGTCGACCGGTCGGTGCAGCTGTCGAACCCGACCAGCAGCCGGCCGTGGTGCCAGCGCGCGCGGGCCACCGTGACGGACTGCCGGCCGGGCTCGGTGGTGAGCACCGAAC
>DASQMY010000433.1:0-14019 GCA_035645255.1 Mycobacteriales bacterium | reverse complement strand
TGGGTCAGGACCCACGCCGACGGCGGTGGTACGACGTGAGCGCGCGGGACGACGTGCTGGCGCGGGTCCGGACGGCGATCGGGCAGCAGCCCGAGCTGGTCGTCTCGCGCGCCTACCGGCAGGGCGGGGTCACCGCGGCCGGGGACCCGGTGCTCGTCGACCTGTTCGAGGACCGGCTGGTCGACTACCGCGCGACGGTCCGCCGTACCGCCGCGGGTGGGATCGCCGACACGATCGCCGCGGTGTTCGCCCAGCGCTCTCCCGCGGGCGCACGGATCGTCGTACCGGCGGGGTTGGAGCGCGGCTGGGTCAGCGGCGCCGCGGAGGTCGTCGTCGACGACGGCGGGCTGACCGCAGCCGGGCTCGACAAGCTGGACGCCGTCGTGACCGCCTGCGTCGTCGCCATCGCCGAGACCGGCACGATCGTGCTGGACGGCTCGGCGGACCAGGGCCGGCGCGCGATCAGCCTGGTGCCCGACCTGCACGTCTGCGTCGTGCGCGTCGACCAGATCGTCGACAACGTCCCCGACGCGCTGCGGCTGCTGGAGCCGACCCGGCCGCTGACGTTCATCAGCGGCGGCTCGGCCACCAGCGACATCGAGCTCAAGCGGGTCGAGGGTGTGCACGGCCCGACGACCCTGGAAGTCGTCCTCGTCACCCCGTCCTAGCCCGAGCCTGCCCGCTCTGGGTGCTGACCGCGGAGAGCGGCTGGGCCGCGGGTGCCGGCGGGTTGATCTCGGCCCAGACCGCGTCGAGCGACAGGCCGAGGACATCCGCGATCGCGGCGATCGTCGTGAAGGCCGGCGTCGCTACCCGGCCAGACTCGATCTTGCGCAGCGTCTCCGGTGACAGGCGCGCATCCAACGCGGTCTCGAGCATCGACCGCTCTGCCCTCGCGCGACGAAGCAGGGCGCCGAGGCGCTGCCCGCGCTCTACGTCTGCGGGTGTGAGTGGCAACCTGACCATGGCGCGATTCTAGTCCGGGATAACATTATCGGGATAGTTATTGGTCAGGCGCAGGAAGGCGGGAACAGTGATCGAGATCGTGAGTCCGACCACACTGCCTCGAGCCAAGGAGGCAGGCGCCCTGGTGGCCGGCATCTTGCAGACGCTGAAGAGCCGCACGGCAGTCGGAACGAGCCTGCAAGACATCGACCGGTGGACCGGAGCCATGATTGCCAAGGCCGGAGCGGTGTCCTGTTACGTCGAGTACGAGCCGTCGTTCGGTCGCGGGCCGTTCGGCCACTACATCTGCACGTCCGTCAACGACGCCGTACTGCACGGGCTGCCAGCCGACTACCCGCTTGCCGACGGCGACTTGCTGTCGCTCGACCTCGCCGTCGCCAGCGGCGGAGTCGTCGCGGACTCCGCGATCAGCTTCATCGTCGGCGACTCGCAGCCCGCGGAGAGCGTGGCGCTGATCGCCGCGACCGAACGCGCTGCACGCCGGGAAAGCCGCTGCCCGGCCTGGCGCGCGCATCGGTGACATCTCGCACGCCATCGGCTCGGTCCTCAGCGCAGCCGGGTACTCGATCAACACCGAGTTCGGAGGTCATGGCGTGGGATCGACCATGCATCAGGACCCGCACGTCGCGAACACCCGACGGCCGGGTCGCGGATACCAACTGCGCCCCGGTCTGCTGCTGGCGCTGGAGCCGTGGGTCATGGCGGACACCGCCGAGCTCGTCACTGATCCCGACGGCTGGACACTCCGAAGTGCGACTGGCTGCCGGACGGCGCACAGCGAGCACACGATCGCGATCACCAGCGACGGAGCGGAGATCCTCACGGCGCCGAAGCAGGCGCCCGCATGAGCGGCGGGCGAGGACTCATGTCCTCCTCGTCGCCTCAGCCGGCGATCCGCGCTGCTGCGGCGTCCCAGGCGGCCGGGCTGCCGGCCGGCTGGTAGCGCTGGAGCGGCTGGCTGCTGCGGACCGCTGCCCGCATCGCGTCGAGGCCGCCGCTGACCGCGCCGGCCGCGCGGGCCTGCACCAGCACGTTGCCGAGCGCGGCCGCCTCGACCGGTCCGGCGACTACCGGCAGCCCGCACGCGTCGGCGGTGAGCTGGCAGAGCAGCGTGTTGCGCGCACCGCCGCCGACGATGTGGACGACGTCGACGTCGTGGCCGGAGAGCGCGCGCGCCTCGTCGAGCGTCTGCCGGTAGGCGAGCGCGAGGCTGTCGATGATGCAGCGCACGGTCTGCGCCTGGGTCTGCGGCGGCGTCTGCCCGGTGCGGACGCAGGCCGCGGCGATGCGGGCCGGCAGGTCGCCCGGGGGCAGGAAAGCCGGGTCGTCCATCGGGACCACCGCGGTGAACGCCGGGACCCGCGCGGCCTCGTGCAGCAGCGTCTCCAGGTCGGCCGGTAGCCCGGCGGCTTTCCAGGTGCGCAGCGACTCCTGCAGCAGCCACAGGCCCATCACGTTGCGCAGGTAGCGGATGGTGCCGTCGACGCCGACCTCGTTGGTGAAGTTGGCGACCCGGCTGGCCTCGGTCAGCACCGGCCGGTCGAGCTCGACCCCGACGAGCGACCAGGTGCCGCAGGAGATGTAGGCGAACCCCGATCCCTCGGCCGGCACGCCGACGACCGCGGACGCGGTGTCGTGCGACCCCACCGCGGTGACCCGCACCGGGCCGGGCAGCCCGATGTCGTCGAGCACGTGCGGGAGGAGCACGCCGGCGTCGTCGCCGGGTCGCCGCAGCGCGGGGAACAGCTCTTCCCGCAGGCCGAGCCGGCTGATCAGCGGCAACGACCAGGCCTGCTCGCCGACGTCGTACAGCCCGGTGGTGGACGCGTTGGTCAGCTCGGCGCCCGCCTGGCCGGTCAGCCAGAAGCCGATGAGGTCGGGGATCATCAGCAGCGTGCGCGCCGCGGCGAGCTGCGCGGTGCCGGCCGCGGCGGCCAGCTGGTAGATCGTGTTGAACGGCAGCTGCTGCAGCCCGGTGATCCGGTAGAGCTCGTCGGCCGGCACGACCTTCAGCACGTCGTCCGGTACGCCGTCCGTGCGGCGGTCGCGGTAGTGGACCGGGTTGCCGAGCAGCGCGCCGTCGTCGTCCAGCAGGCCGTAGTCGACCGCCCACGAGTCGATGCCGATGCAGTCCAGCCGGCCGGCCTGCCGCCCCGCCGCGCGCAGCCCGTCCAGCACGCCGCGGTAGAGGGCGAGGATGTCCCAGTGCAGCGTCTCGCCGGTGCGGACCGGAACGTTGGCGAACCGGTGGGCCTCGGTCAGCCCGACCCGGCCGGCCGCGAGCCGGCCGAGCATGACCCGGCCGCTCGACGCACCCAGGTCGACAGCGGCGAGGTTCAGCTCCGGCAAACCGGCACCGCCTTCCCGGATCAGCGGAGGAACGCCGCAGCGACGCCGGCGTCGACCGGGATGTGCAGCCCGGTCGTGTGCGAGAGGTCGCCGGCGGTCAGCGCGAAGACGGCGTTGGCTACGTGCTCGGGGAGCACCTCCCGCTTCAGCAGCGTGCGCTGCGCGTAGTAGGCGCCGAGCTCCTCCTCCGGGACGCCGTAGACGGCCGCGCGCTGCGCCCCCCAGCCCGCGGCGAAGATGCCCGAGCCGCGCACCACACCGTCCGGGTTGATCCCGTTGACGCGGATGCCGTGCTCGCCTAGCTCGGCGGCGAGCAGCCGCACCTGGTGCGCCTGGTCAGCCTTCGTCGCGCCGTACGCGACGTTGTTGGGCCCGGCGAAGACCGAGTTCTTGCTGGAGATGTAGACGATGTCGCCACCCAGCGCCTGCGCGATCATCAGCCGCGCGGCGGCGCGGGACATCAGGAACGAGCCGCGCGCCATCACGTCGTGCTGCAGGTCCCAGTCCTCGATGGTGGTTTCGAGCAGCGCCTTGGAGATGGACAGGCCCGCGTTGTTGACCACCAGGTCGACCCCGCCGAACGCGAGCGCGGCCTCCTCGAACGACTGCGCGACCTGCTCCTCGCTGGTGACGTCGACAGTGGACGCGACGGCGACATCTGCATCGCCGAGCTCACGCGCAACCGCGGCAGCGGAGGCGGCATCGCGGTCCGCGACGACGACGCAGGCGCCCTCGGCGGCGAGGCGGTGGGCGATGGCCCGACCGATCCCGGACCCCCCGCCGGTGACCAGTGCGACCCGACCGGCCAACGGCTTGGGCTTGGGCAGCCGGGCCAGCTTCTGCTCCTCGAGCAGCCAGTACTCGATGCGGAACTTCTCCGCCTCGTCGATCGGCGCGTACGACGAGATCGACTCCGCGCCGCGCATCACGTTGATGGCGTTGATGTAGAACTCGCCCGCCACGCGCGCCGTCTGCTTGTTGGCGCCGAAGCTGAACATCCCGACGCCGGGCACCAGCACGATCGCCGGATCGGCGCCGCGCATCGGCGGGCTGGTTTCGTCGGCGTGCCGCTCGTAGTAGGCGCGGTAGTCCTCCCGGTAGGCGGCGTGCAGCTGCGCCAGCCTGGTCAGGACGTCCCCGATCGGTGCGGTGGCGGGCAGGTCGACGACGAGCGGGCGCACCTTGGTGCGCAGGAAGTGGTCAGGGCACGAGGTCCCCAGCGCCGCCAGCCGCGGATGCTCGGCGCGGGCGAGGAAGTCGAGTACGGCGGGGCTGTCGTCGAAGTGGCCGACCTGCCGCCTGTCGGTTGACGCGAGCCCGCGGATCACCGGGGCCAGGACCGCCGCCCGTGAGCGGCGCGCCGCGTCGGGCAACGGCTCGAAGCCGTCCACGACCGGGCCGAACGGCTCCGCGCTGCCGTGCCGCGCGATGTACTCCTTGGCGCGGCCGATCATGTCCAGCGAGTTGCGCTCGCACTCGTCGCTCGTCGGTCCCCAGGCCGTGATCCCGTGCCCACCGAGGATGACGCCGATCGACTGCGGGTTGGCCCTGCGGATCGCCGCGATGTCGAGGCCGAGCTGGAAGCCGGGCCGGCGCCACGGCACCCACGCCACGCTGTCGCCGTAGCACTCCTTGGTCAGGCTCTCGCCGTCGACCGCGGTGGCGAAGGCGATGCCGGCGTCGGGGTGCAGGTGGTCGACGTGCGCATCGTCGACCAGCCCGTGCATCGCGGTGTCGATCGACGGCGCGGCGCCGGCCTTGCCGTGCAGGCAGAAGTCGAATGCCGCGACCATCTCGTCCTCGCGTTCGACGCCGGGGTAGACGTCGGCGAGTGCGCGCAGCCGGTCCAGCCTCAGCACGGCGAGCCCGGCCTCGGTCAGCGTGCCCAGGTCACCTCCTGACCCCTTCACGTAGAGCAGCTCGACCGGCGTCCCGGTCACCGGGTCAGTGGCGTCGGTCTTGCACGACGCGTTGCCGCCCGCGTAGTTGGTCGTGGTCGGGTCGGCGCCGAGCCGGTGGCAGCGCTCGATCAGCTCGGCGACGGCGTCGGCGTCGGTCCCGTGCGGCATGGTCAAGCTCCCCAACCCGCGGCCTGGCCGCCCTGTCGGCTGTTGACGATCGACTCCGCGTAGCCCGAGCGGGCATAGGCCGCCATCGGGTCCGGGTCGAGGCCGTCCTCGATCCGCATCTCGGCCAGCAGCGGCCGCACGTCGGTGTTGTAGGCCTCCATCAGCGCCGCATTGGCGCCCAGGACGTCACCCGCCTGCTGTGCCGCGGCCAGTGCGTCACGGTCGACCAGCAGCGCCTTCGCCACCGCTTCCTGGACGTTCATGATCGACCGGATCTGCCCAGGGATCTTCGGCTCGATGTTGTGACACTGGTCGAGCATGAACGCGATCGGCGTGTCGACCGCGAAGCCGCCGCCGCCCGCGACCTCGTGCATGATCCGGAACAGCTGGAACGGGTCGGCAGAGCCCACCATCAGGTCGTCGTCGGCGTAGAACCGCGAGTTGAAGTCGAACGCGCCGAGCCGGCCGAGGCGCAGCAGCGATGCGACGATGAACTCGATGTTGGTGCCGGGGGCGTGATGCCCCGTGTCGACGACGACCATTGCGCGGGTGCCGGCCGCCAGGCACTGGACGTACGCCGTACCCCAGTCGGGAACGTCGGTGTGGTAGAAGGCCGGCTCGAAGAACTTGTACTCCAGCAGCATCCGCTGCTCGGCCCGGAGCCGCGCGTGGACCTCGGCGAGCGCCTCGGCCAGCCGGTCCTGCCTGGCCGCGATGTCGTCCTGTCCCGGGTAGTTCGTGCCGTCCGAGAACCACAGCTTGAGGTCGCGTGAACCCGTCTCGTCCATGATGTCGACGCACTCGAGCAGGTGGCTGATCGCCTTCCGGCGTACCCGCGAATCCGGGTGGGTCACGCTGCCCAGCATGTAGTCGTTGTCCTGGAACGTGTTGGAGTTGATCGTCCCCAGCCGGATGCCGCACTCAGCCGCGTGCTGGGCGAGCTTGGCGTAGTCGTCCACCGCGTCCCAGGGGATGTGCAGCGCGACGCTCGGCGCGGACCCGGTGAACCGGTGCACGGTGGACGCGTCGGCCACCTTCTCGAAGGCGTCGCGGGGGACGCCGGGCTGGGCGAACACCTTGAACCGGGTGCCGGAGTTCGCGAACGCCCATGACGGCGTCTCGATCCGGAGCGAGCGCAGGGTGCTCTTGACGTCAGCGGGGGTCATCGTGGTCAGCTCTCTGAAGTCAGTTCGGACGCGCCGGTCGCATCCGGCGCGCGCGGGGACAGATGAAAGATCTCGGGCAGGCGCCGGAACGCCTGGTCGGGACGGCTCTCCTCCAGTCCGGCGAAGAACGGCGCCATGTCCGCCTGCCAGCGTTCGTTGACGTCCCGCCCGTCCATTCCGCGCAGCGCGGCGTCGAGGTCCGGCGTCTCGAAGTAGCCGATCAGCGTGCCGTCCTCGTCGAGGAAGAGCGAGTAGTTGTGCCAACCGGTCTCGCGCAGCGCCTGTTGCATCTCCGGCCAGACGTCGCGGTGCCGTCGGACGTACTCGTCGATCAGGTCCGGTCGGACGGCCAGCCGGAAGCAGACCCGTTCCACGGCTCTCCTTTCGGGTGGCAGGCGGGTCCCGGAACACCCCGGGACCCGCCTGCTTCACCAGCGGGTCGAAAACCCCGGGATCAGAACTTGAAGTTGTCGATGTTCTCCTTGTTGAACTCGAACGGCGGGCCTACCACGACGACGTTCTTCTCACCGATCTCGAGGTCGAACGTGCCGGCCTTGAACTTCACGCCCGGCCCGGGCTTGAGCTGGCCGCCCTTCACCTGCGCCGCTGCATGCACTCCGATGTAGCCGAGGTCCTCCGGGTTCCACAGCCCGAACTTGTTGGCCGTGCCGTCCTTGACGTACGTCGCCATCTCGCTGGGGAGGCCGAGACCAGTGACCTGGACCTTGCCCTTGAAGTTCGAGCCGCTGATGTACTTCGCAGCCTCGCGGATGCCCACGGTCGTCGGCGAGATGATGACCTTGAGGTTGGGGTGGGCCTGCATGAGGCCGGCGGCCTTCTCCGCCGACTTCGCGGCGTCGTCGTCGCCGTACACCGTGTCCACGAGCTTGAGCTTCGAGTACTCGGGCTTCTTCAGCTCGTCGTTCATGAACTCGATCCACTTGTTCTGGTTCTCGGCCGTCTGCGCCGCCGACAGGATCGCGACCTCGCCACCGTCAGCGCCCGCCAGCTCGAGTGCCCACTTCACCTGCTGCCGGCCGATCAGCTCCGCACTCGACGGCTGGATCATCAGGCTGCGGGCGGTGTCGTCGGTGACGTCCGCGTCGTACGTCACGACCGTGATGCCCGCGTCCTGCGCCTCCTTCATCGCCGGGGCGACAGCGGCCTGGTCGGCCGCGGAGATCACGATGGCGTCGTACTTCTTCTGGATCAGCGTGTTGATGAACTCGAGCTGCGCGGCGCCCGTCGCCTCCGTCGGCCCGACGTAGTCACACGTGGCCTTGATCTCGCCGCACGCCTTCTGCGCTCCCTTGTTCGATGCGTCGAAGTACGGGTTGTTGATCGACTTCGGCAGGATGGCGATCTTGAGGTTACCGGGGGCAGCCGGCGTCGTCGCTGCTGGAGCGGTGTCCGAGGGCGTCGCTGCTGGAGCGCTCTCCGAGGGGGTCGCCGCAGGCGTGCTCGCGGCTGGAGCACTCGCCGAGGTCGCCGCGGGCGGTGTGCTCGCGGCAGGCGGGTTCGCCTCGTCATCTTCGCCGCAACCGGCGAGCGCGACCGTCATCGCAAGCATCGTGAGCCCCGCCATTGTCCTTCTGATCATCGTCTATCCCTTCGAGTCGTTGCGGGATCGGGAACTACCGACACCGGCCGGGGGCCGAGCTGAGGCGTTCACAGCCTCTCCGAGTCCGGCAGCATGGTCTGCGCGGAGTGGCTCTCCCGTTCGGCCCGGCCGGCCGAGCGCGAGAAGAGTGGATGTGCGCGGAGTCGCGCCGCGACCGCGGGGCCCACGACGGAGACGAGCAGCAGCCCGCCGGTTACCACGGTCAGGACGTTGGGCTTCACACCGGCGAGCACCAGGATCCGCAGTGACAGCCCGAGGAAGAGCACTGCGGAGGCGACGCCGAACAGGCCGCCCTTGCCGCCGAAGATCGACACGCCACCGAAGAGCACCGCGGCAATGACGGACAGCTCGAGTCCCCTCACGGCGGTCGGGCTGGCACTGGCTGTCCGGAGGGTGAACAGCACGCCGCCCAGCCCGGCCATCGCGCCGGTCACGACGAACAGCGCGAACTTGATCCGGCGGACCTGCAGCCCCGAGTAGCGGGCCGCCTCGTTGTTGAGCCCGATGGCGTAGACCGCGTGCCCGGTCTTGGCGTAGCGGAGCAGCACCGTGAACAGCAGGATGGCCGGGACGACGATCAGCCACGTCTTCGGCAGGAAGCCGAACAGCTTCTCGCTGTAGCCGAACGACACCCACCCCTGCGGGAACTGCGACACCGTGTTGTTGCCCAGCAGCACCGACCCCAGCCCGCGGAAGAGCGCGAGCGTGCCGATCGTGACGGCGAGCGACTGGAGACCGACTCTCGTGACCAGAAAGCCGTTGAGCGCCCCGCCCATCGTTCCCGAGACGACTCCGAGCACCGCGCACTGCCACATCGGCAGGCCGGACTCGAAGGCTTTGCCGACGACGCAGCTGCTGAGCCCGACCGCCGACCCGACGGACAGGTCGATCTCACCGGAGATGATGAGCATCGTCATCGCCAGCGCGATGAGCATGATCTCGGTGACGTTGCGAAGGGTGTTGAACGCCGTGGCCGACGTGCGGACATCCTCGGTGACGGCGTCGCCGAATACGAACATGCACACGACGAGCACGAAGAGCAGGACGTCCCAGGACCCGAGGCGTCGCCACGCGGCGAGGGGTGTCACCGCCGAGGGCCGCGGCACAGCGACGGAGCCGGTCATCGGCGTGACTCCAGTCGCCGCTTGCGGTCCGCTCTGACAACGGCGATCCGGTCGACCGAGATGGCCGCGATGATCAGCGCGCCGATGATCGCGTCCTGCCAGAACTCCTTGATCTTCAGTGCCGGCAGGGCCGTCGCGATCACCTTGAGCAGGAGCGCCCCGACCACGGCGCCGAACGGCGAGCCGCTCCCGCCGAAGATGAACACCCCGCCGATGACGCAGGCCGCCACGACCGACAGCTCGACGCCCATACCGGCGTTGACGTCGGTCCCGCCGAACCGGGCGAGGAAGAGTGCGCCGCTGAGGCCGGCGCACAGGCCGCTGATCATGAACGCGCCGATGGTCCTCGTCGAGACGCGGATGCCGACCAGCTGCGCGGCGTCCGGGTTGCTGCCCATCGCGTAGAGGTCGCGGCCGAACCGGGTGTAGCGGGCGATCGGCGCGGCGACCAGCGCGGCGACGATCACGACCCACATCAGGTAGGGCAGCCCGAGGAAGCTGCGGATGCCGAGGTCGACGACCGACTCCGGCAGGGCACTCGCGTTGACGCGCTTGGACGCGACGACGATGCCCTGGATGCCGCGGACCACGTAGAGCGTGCCGAGGGTGACCACCAGAGCCGGCAGCTTCAGCTTGGCCACGAGCACGCCGTTCACCAGGCCGACGGCGAGGCCGACCGCCGAGCACGCCAGCAGCAGCCACAGCAGCGGTACGCCGGGCAGGTTGCGCATCGCGACGACCCCGACGTACGACGCGAGTCCGAGCGTCGACCCCACCGACAGGTCGACGTGCCGCATGACGATGACGAACGTCTGGCCGATCGCCATCAGCGCGATGAACGAGACCGCCAGCAGCAGGTCGCGGATCCCCTGCCGCGAGACGAAACGCGGGTTGGCGAGGCTGGTGCCGACGACGACGGCGACGAGCACGACCAGCACGGGCGTCTCGCGCGCCCGCAGCAGCGTGCGCCACGGCGCGGCCGCCGTACCGAGGGTTGCAGTCGTCATACCGCGGCCCCTGTCGCCGCCGTGATGATGATCTCCTGCGTGGCGTCCCGGCGGTCCAGGTGCTCCACGATGCGGCCCTCGCGCATGACGTAGACGCGGTCGGCGACGCCGAGCACCTCCGGCAGCTCGCTCGAGATCATCAGCACCGCCAGGCCGTCGGCAACGGCTTCGCCGATCAGGCGGTGGACCTCCGCCTTGGTGCCGACGTCGATCCCGCGGGTCGGCTCGTCGACGATCAGCAGGCGCGGCTCGGTCATCAGCCACTTCGCCAGAACGATCTTCTGCTGGTTGCCGCCGGACAGGCTCTGCACCGGCGCGTCCAGCGAGGAGTGCTTGACGTTTAGCTGCTTCGCCCAGTCGCGGGTCGCGGCCCGCTGCTTGCGCCCGGAGACGAACAGCAGCCGACGCAGCCGGTCGAGGACGGTGACGGTCGCGTTGCGCACCAGCGAGGCCGTCATGAACAGCCCCTGCTGCCGACGGTCCTCCGGCACCATGGCCATGCCGAGAGCGATCCGCGTCGCGGTGTCTCCGGACCGCAGGCGCCTGCCTGCGAGGGTGACGCTGCCCGCCTCGTACGGGCGCAGGCCGAAGATCGCCTCGGCGACCTCGCTGCGGCCGGCGCCGACGAGCCCGGCGAGCGCCACGATCTCGCCCTCGTGTACGACGAGCGAGACATCGCGGAACGTCCCGGCATGCGTCAGGGTGTCGACCTCGAGCAGCGCCGGGCCCGGGTTGGTCGGCGTCTTCGGGTAGAGGTCGGACAGGTCGCGGCCGACCATGTCGCGGATGACCTGCGCGACAGTGAGCTCGGCGATCGCCCGGTCGGACATCGTGACGCCGTCGCGCATGATCGTCACCCGGTCGCAGATCTCGAAGATCTCGTCGAGCCGGTGGGTGATGAACACGATGCCCGCACCGCGGTCGCGCAGCCGGCGGATGATCCCGACCAGCCGGGTCACCTCGGACGCCGAGAGCGCGGCGGTCGGCTCGTCCATCACGATCAACCGCGCGTCGCTGGACAGCGCCTTCGCGATCTCGACGAGCTGCTGGTCGGCGATCGACAGACCGCGCGCGACGCGGTCCGGCGCGAGCAGCACACCCAGCTGGTCGAACAGCCTGGTCGCCTCGCGCCGCATTGCCGGCCAGTCGACCCGCCGGCCGCTGACGGGCTGCCGGCCGACGAAGATGTTCTCCGCGATGGTCAGGTCGGGGAAGAGGGACGGCTCCTGGTAGATCACCGCTACGCCGTGGGACTCCGCATCGCGCGGGCCGGCGGGCTCGTACGGCTGGCCGTCGAGCAGCATGTCACCGCCGTCGAGCTGGTTGATCCCCGCGATGGCCTTCACCAGCGTCGACTTGCCGGCGCCGTTCTCCCCCAGCAGGCCGACGACCCGGCCTGCCGGTACGGCGAGCGAGCCGTCGCGCAGCGCCGGTACACCGCCGAACGCCTTCACGGCGTGTCGCACCGTGAGGAGGGGAGCCTGGGCCATCAGCATCCTTGAATCGTTTTAATCGCCGGGGACGCGAGTGAACCTGTTCAGCCGTCACCGCGTCAAGAGCCGCTATTTCGCCGCTACCTAATCGTGACCTCGGCGCGCGGGCCCACCCAGATCGCACACTGTCCGATCCCCTTGACACGTTTCAATTCCGGCGTACTCTGTCCGCGCTCCTCCCCGCGCTGAGCCGCGTTCGGGTGAGCTCACCGCGGGCCTGGGACACGAAGGACCTGCTGGGTTCGCATAGCGGCCCTCAGCCAGCTGGCTCCACGCCGGGAGGTCTTCGCAGTTCAAGATCATCAGGCCGTGTCGTCACACGCACTCAACCAACGTGCGTGGGGGGCCACAGCTCGCACCAGTCAGGCCGCAGTAGCGGCCGCGCCGTTGCGCCGCCGTTCTCCGCGCTCGAACATCGCGCGGAGCAGCCGGGTCTTGGCCGTCCACCGCGCCGGGTTGGGGACGCTGCCGGTCGCGTTCTCCTCGACGCGATCGAGCAGGTCCTCGAGCACGGCGTCGTGCAGGCCGCCCACGACGAGCGGCCACACGACGCGCATGGCGCCTCGCGGCCGGCCCTCGAGCACGTGTCGGACGAGCGTGCCGCCGGGGGCCGGCTCAACCTCGATCCCGGTGACGGTGTAGTGCACGTCACCGTGGCCGCCGACTGCGCCGACCTGCAAAGGCCGGCCGAACCGCATCGGGATCCACACGTCGCCCGGCCACATCCGGTCGTCCGCGCTCGCCAGGGAGTCGAGCGGCGCGCCGACCATCTCCGCGTCGGCGTCGATCTCGCGCTCGTGGACGTTCCTGACCATTTCGATCGCTCCGTACTGTTGCGTATGGCACATACCATACGCACCCGTATCGTCGCGCAACCTCCGTGCGCGCTAGCGGCGCTTCAGCGCAGCAGCGACTCGACGAGGTCGTCCACCATCCGGCTCTTGTCGGGCTCGGACAGTGCGTGCGCCGGGCTCACGGCGGCGACGTAGTAGAGGCCGACGTACGACGCATAGGCGCGCACCGCGCCCCTACGGGCGGCGTCCTTGCGCTTCCCGAGCTGGCGCAGCAGGTGGGCCAGGTAGTCGATCCGCGTCGCGGTGATGCGGGCGAGCGCGCCCTGCACCGCCGCCTCGTCCGACGCAGCCATCGCGAGCAGCAGCCGGCCGCCCGCCTCCTCGGTGAACGCGAGCCGCATGACTGCCTCAAGCCGCGCGCGGGCGTCCGGCAGTCGCTCCAGGTGCGCGATGACGCCGATCGTTCCGACGTCCTGGAACCGTCGCATCGCCACCTCGATGAGCTCGCCGCGGTTGGCGAAGTGCCAGTAGAAGCTGCCCTTCGTCACGCCCAGGCGGCGCGCCAGCGGCTCGACACCGACCGCGCCGACCCCGGCCTCCGCCGCCATGTACAGCGCTGCGTCGGCCCAGTCCTCGCGCGCCAGCTTGCCGGCGCCGGTGCTCTGCGGCTGTCGTCCGACCCGGCTGCCCTTGCGCGTCGCGGGGTCGCGTGGCGGCGCGATGGCCGCTGCGACGTCGGCCGCGGCCGACGCTGGTGTCCTGTTCGCTGCTGCTGTACTGGTCGCTGGGGTCGCCGTCGTGGGTGCGGTCGGCGTCGTCCGAGCAGTCGCCGTTCGCCGGCGAGGTGCGGGTGCCATGCCGACGACCATACCGTCCCGTACGGACCTCAGGGCGCGCAGGAATCGTCCGCCATCAGGCAGCAGTGCGCGCGCCCGACCGCGCCGCGCAGAGCGCCGTCTCCGACCAGCTCGCCCGCCGCGAAGCGCCGCCCAGGCAGAAGGGCGGCCTCCCGGGGGAGACCGCCCTTCTGTCGCTTCTGCCGCTACTCGCCGGCGGAGCCGGCCATGTCGACCGGCGGCGCGTCCGGGAGAACGCCCGGCTTCGCCTCACCCCGGAAGGTGAACTTCTCGTCGTCGCCCTCGCCCTCGGTGTCGACCACGATGATCTGCCCGGGGCCGATCTCCTTGTAGAGGATGCGCTCGGAGAGCATGTCCTCGATCTCGCGCTGGATGGTCCGGCGCAGCGGCCGCGCGCCCAGCACGGGGTCGTAGCCCTTCCTTGCGAGCAGGGACTTGGCGGCCGCGGTGAGCTCGATCGCCATGTCCTTGTTCTTCAGCGCGGTGTCGACCCGGTTGATCATCAGGTCGACGATCGTGACGATCTCGCTCTCGGACAGCTGGTGGAAGACCACGATGTCGTCGACGCGGTTG
>DASQMY010000432.1:0-9791 GCA_035645255.1 Mycobacteriales bacterium | reverse complement strand
GCATCGCGGGCGCGCGGTAGTCCTGGTGCAGCCGGTCCTGCGTGGCCGGGAGCAGCAGGTCGGGCCGGCGGGTGAGCGCCTCGGTGAGCAGCGCGGCGCGGCCGGCGTTCGCCGCGGCGTCGGCGTGCGGCACCGTCGCCGGCAGCAGCTTGCGCGCCTTGCTGGTCGACAGCCTGGTCGTCGGGACGATCGCGACCGGCGCCAGCTCAGCGTGCGGCTCGAGGCGCAGCGCGGTCACGCCGCCGGGAGCGGCAGTGTCCGACCACGCGATCGTCAGCCCGCCGAGCAGGCAGGCCGCGACGTTGTCGGGGTGTCCCTCGAGCTCGGTGGCCAGGCTGAGCGCGTCCTCGTCGCTCATCCCGCCGAGGACGAGCCCCCGCGCCGCGGTGATGCCGGCGACGATCGCGGCGGCCGACGAGCCCAGCCCGCGGCCGTGCGGGATCCGGTTGGCGCACACCACCTCCAGTCCGCGTGGCTGTCCGCCGAGGCGGTCGAACGCCGCGCGAATCGCGCGGACGACCAGGTTCCTCCTGCCGCGGTCGACCTCGCCGGCCCCCTCGCCCGCGACGTCGACCTGCAGGCCGGAGTCGGCTACGCGGACGACCACGTCGTCGTACAGGCCGAGGGCGAGCCCGAGAGCGTCGAAGCCCGGGCCGAGGTTGGCCGACGTGGCCGGCACCCGGACCCGCACGGGTGCTGCGCGGAAGCTCGGTCCTGCCACTACGGGGCTCCTTCGTGCGTGGGCTGGGCGAGCGCGTCGGGGGGTTCGACGTGCGGCAGCGGCTTGCGGATCTGCGCGGTCGCGACGAACCACGCGCCACTGTAGGCGACGACGACGGCGGCCAGGCCGAAGGTCAGCCACCGGAGGTCGACGACGTCGCTCAGCGCGCCGGTCACCAGCTGCGAGAGTCCGAGGGTGAGCGTCGCCAGCATGAAGTCGGCACTGAACACCCGGCCGCGGATGTCGTCCGGGACGATGAGCTGGAGTGCGTACTGGGACAGCACCCAGTTGGCGCCCCCGCCCATGTGCGCGACCGTCACCAGCACGAGCGCGGCCCAGAACCACGGGGTGACCGCGAACACCAGGTAGGCGACGCCGAACGACCCGACCGACGCGGCGAGCACCCACCACAGGTTGCCCTCGTCCCTCGTCACGAACCGCCGCATGACGAACGGGCCGGCCAGTGCACCCAGCCCGCGGGCGGCGAACAGCAGGCCGACGCCCGTGCCGCCGACGCCGAACACCTGTGGCCCCAGCAGCGGGAACAGCGCCAGCACGCCGTTGCCCATGGCGGGGCCGGGTTTGCAGGTGAGCAGCGCGATGACCCGGCGGTCGGCCCGCGCGTAGACAACCGTCTCCCGGATGTCCTCGCGGACCGTGGTGTGCCGCTTCTCCCGGGGCTCGCCGAACGGCGTGCTGGCCATCGCCGTCAGGACCGCAGACAGCAGGAACGACGCCACGTCGATGCCGAAGCACCAGTACGGGCCGACCACCTCGGCGGCCAGCCCGCCGAGTGCCGCGCCGACCGCGAGCATGGTGCCCCAGGCCGCGCCGCTGAGCGCGTTGGCGGTGGCCAGGTCGGCGGCCGGCACCAGGTTGGGTACGGCGGCGCTCCCGGCCGGCGTGTAGAACGCCTTGGCGGCGGCCACGCCGCCGATGGCGACCAGCGCGATCCACGCCGTCTCGTCGCTGCGCACGAGCAGCAGCAGCGCGACCATCGCTGCCGAGACCAGGTCGCAGGCGATCATCAGGCTGCGCCGGTCGACCCGGTCGACGATCGCGCCGGCGTACGGCGAGAGCAGCGCGAAGACGATCGTGTCGGCGGCGAGCACGAGCGCACCCCACACGCCGGTCCCGGTGAGCACCGGAAGCAGCGTCAGCAGCGGGATGACGGCGAACCAGTCGCCGCCCAGGCTGATCAGCTGGGAGATGTAGACACGCCGGAAGTCGCGCTCCTCGCGGAGCAGGCGCGACATCGATCGCGCCTGCGTCACAGTCCTAGCTCGTGCGCGGCGTACCCGGCGTCTACCGGGACGGTGACCGGCGCCGGCGCCCCGGAGATCGCCCACTCGGGGTCCTTGAGCCCGTGCCCGGTCACCGTGCAGACGATCCGCGCCCCGCGCTTGACGGTGCCCGCGTCGGCCGCCTGCAGCAGCCCGGCGACGCTGGCCGCGGACGCCGGCTCGACGAAGACCCCTTCCCGGCGGCTGAGCAGCCGGTAGGCCTCGAGGATCTGCCGGTCGGTGACCGACTCGATCGCGCCGCCGGACTCGTCGCGCGCCGCGACCGCGAGGTCCCAGGACGCCGGGTTGCCGATGCGGATCGCCGTCGCGATGGTGCTGGGGTTGGCGACCGGAGCGCCGCTGACGAACGGCGCCGCGCCGCTCGCCTGGAAGCCGCGCATGATCGGCCGGTGCGACGAGACGCCGTCGGCGGCGTACTCGGTGTAGCCCTTCCAGTACGCCGAGATGTTGCCGGCGTTGCCGACCGGGATGCAGTGGATGTCCGGGGCGTCGCCGAGGGTGTCGCAGATCTCGAACGCCGCCGACTTCTGCCCCTCGATCCGGTACGGGTTGACCGAGTTGACCAGCGTCACGGGGTACTTCTCGCTGAGCTCGACGGCGAGCCCCAGGCAGTCGTCGAAGTTGCCGGTCACCTGCAGCAGCTTGGCGCCGTGCACCAGCGCCTGGGCCAGCTTGCCGAGCGCGATCTTGCCGCTGGGCACGAGCACAGCGCAGACCAGCCCCGCGCGGGCGGCGTAAGCGGCAGCGCTGGCGCTGGTGTTGCCGGTCGAGGCGCAGATCACGGCCTGCGAGCCCTCGGCGACCGCCTGGGTGATCGCCGCGGTCATCCCGCGATCCTTGAACGACCCGGTCGGGTTGGCGCCCTCGACCTTGAGCCACACCTCGCACCCCGTGCGCCGGGACACCTCCTCGGCAGGGAGCAGCGGCGTGTTGCCCTCGCGCAGCGTCACGACCTTGGTGCCGTCGGGGAACGGCATCCGGTCCCGGTACTCCTCGAGCACACCGCGCCAGGTCACCGCTCCCCCTCCTCGCCCTCGACCCGCATGACGCTCGCGACCGCTCGTACGGCGTCCAGGCCGCGCAGCGTCTCGATCGTCGCGGCGAGCGCGGAGTCGGTCGCCTGGTGGGTCACCAGGACGAGCGACGCGTCGTCGCCGTGCCCCTCCTGGCGCACCGAGCGGATCGACACGTCGTGCTCGGCGAACGCGTTGGCGACGCTGGCGAGCACACCCGCCTTGTCGCTGACGTCGAGGCTCACGTGGTAGCGGGTGACGGTGTCGCCCATCGGCCGGACCACGCACGCGGCGTAGGCCGACTCGCCGGCTCCCGTCGTACCGGCCAGCCGGTTGCGGGCAACCGCGACGATGTCGCCGAGCACGGCGCTCGCGGTCGGCGGTCCACCGGCGCCGCGGCCGTAGAACATCAGCTCGCCGACCGCCTCCGCCTCGACGAACACCGCGTTGAACGCCTCGCGCACGCTGGCCAGCGGGTGGGCCGACGGGATCATCGCCGGATGGACCCGGACGCTGACCGAGTCGCCGTCGCGCTCGCAGATCGCGAGCAGCTTGACGGTGTAGCCCATCGCCTTGGCGCTCGCGATGTCGCCAGCGGTGACCTCCGCGATCCCCTCGCGGTGGACGTCGGCCGCCGTGACCCTGGTGTGGAACGCCAGCGACGACAGGATCGCGGCCTTCGCGGCGGCGTCGTAGCCGTCGACGTCGGCGCTCGGGTCCGCCTCGGCGTAGCCCAGGGCGGTCGCCTCGTCGAGCGCCTCGGCGAAGCTGGCACCCGTCTCGTCCATCCGGTTGAGGATGAAGTTGGTGGTGCCGTTGACGATGCCGAGGACGCGCTGGATCCGGTCCCCGGCAAGGGATTCGCGCATCGGGCGCAACAGCGGGATGCCGCCGGCGACGCTCGCCTCGAAGTAGATGTCGGCGCCGCCCTGCTCGGCGGCGGCGTAGATCGCCGGTCCGTCGTTGGCGAGCAGCGCCTTGTTGGCGGTCACCACCGACTTGCCCTTGCCGAGGGCCGACAGCAGCAGCGACCGCGCCGGCTCGATGCCGCCGATGACCTCGACGACGATGTCGACGTCGTCGCGCTCGACCAGCGACGTCGCGTCCGCCGTGAAGAGCGACGCGTCGATCGGCAGGTCTCGCTTCTTGCCCGGCTGGCGCACGGCGACGCCGGCGATCTCGAGCGGGGCGCCGATCCGATTGGTCAGGTCGTGTGCGTTGGCGTGCAGCAGCCGGACGACCTCGCTGCCGACGACGCCGCAGCCGAGCAGCGCCACCTGCAACGGCTCCCGGCCGGTCATGCGTCGGAGTCCAGGCGCAGCAGGTCGTCCTCGGTCTCGCGGCGCACGATCACGCGCGACTTGCCGCCGCGGATCGCGACCACCGGGGGCCGGCCGACGTGGTTGTAGTTGCTCGCCATCGACCGCTGGTAGGCACCGCTCGCCGGTACGACGACGAGGTCGCCGGGTGCGATGTCGGCGGGCAGGGGGACGTCACGGACGACGATGTCGCCGCTCTCGCAGTGCTTCCCGCAGATCGTCACGACCTTGTCCGGAGCGGTCGACTCGCGGCTGGCGAGCACGGCGGAGTAGTCGGCGTCGTACAGCGCGGTGCGGATGTTGTCGCTCATCCCGCCGTCGACGCTGACGTAGGTGCGCAGGCCGGGCAGCTCCTTGACGGTGCCGACCTCGTAGACCACGACCACGCTCGGCCCCACGATCGACCGGCCTGGCTCGACAGCCAGCCGCGGGACGGCGACGCCGGCGCGCTCGCACTCCGCGGTCACGATCCGGTGCAGCTGCACGGCGAAGTCGTCGATAGCGACCGGGTCGTCGCCTGACACGTAGGCGATGCCGACGCCGCCGCCGAGGTTGAGCTCCGCGATGTCGCGGCCGAGCTGGGTCGACACCAGACTGAGCAGCTCGGCCATCCGGTGTGCTGCCAGCTCGAAGCCCTGCGCGTCGAAGATCTGCGACCCGATGTGGCAGTGCAGCCCGACCAGGTCAAGGGCGTCCTCGTGCTCGACCGCGAGCACCGCCTTGGCGGCCGCTCCGGTGACGATCGAGAACCCGAACTTCTGGTCCTCCTGGCCGGTCGAGATGAACTCGTGGGTGTGCGCCTCGACGCCCGGCGTGACCCGCACCAGCACCCGCTGCCGCACCTCCGCCTCGGCGGCGATCCGGCCCAGCCGCTCGATCTCGACGAAGCTGTCGACCACGACGCGGCCGACACCCGCCTCGACGGCGCGGCGCAACTCGGCCACCGACTTGTTGTTGCCGTGGTACTGCAGGCGCTGCGGCGGGAACTTCGCCCGGAGCGCGACAGCAAGCTCACCGCCGGTGCAGACGTCGAGGCCGAGCCCCTCCTCGGCGACCCACCGGGCGACCGCCGTACAGAGGAAGGCCTTGCCCGCGTAGTAGACGTCGGCATCGGCGAACGCCGTGCGCCAGGCGCGGGCGCGGCCGCGCAGGTCGTCCTCGTCCAGGAGGTACGCCGGGGTGCCGTGCTCCCGAGCCAGGTCGACGACGGACAGCCCACCGAGCGTCAGGACTCCGTCGTCACCGGTGGTCGCGCCGGTCGGCCAGACGGTTGGATCGATCATCTGGAGTCACATCCGGTCGGGGGCGGTGACGCCGAGCAGGGCCAGCCCGTTGGCGAGCACGGTCCGCGTCGCCTCGCACAGCAGCAGTCGCGCCCGGGTCAGCGCGCCGTCGTCGTCGGTCGGTTCGGCGTCGGCGCGGGGCAGCACCCGGCAGGCGTCGTAGAACCGATGGTAGGTGCCGGCCAGCTCCTCGAGGTAGCGCGCGACGCGGTGCGGCTGGCGCAGCTCGGCCGCGGCGGCGATCACCCGCGGGAACTCGCCGAGCGCCCTGATCAGGTCGCTCTCCCGCTCGTGGCCGAGCAGTCCCACCGGGACGCTCGAGGGGTCGCCCATGCCGATGCCGAGGTCGGCAGCGTTGCGCTGCAGCGACGACAGCCGGGCGTGCGCGTACTGCACGTAGAACACGGGGTTCTCCGCGTCCTTGCGCGTGATGAGGTCGAGGTCAAGCTCCATCGCCGCATCCATCGAGGACCGCACCAGCGAGTACCGCGCGGCGTCCTTGCCCGCCCAGTCGACCAGGTCGTCGAACGCCACGAACGTGCCGGCGCGCTTGCTCATCCGGACCGGCTCACCGTTCTTCGTCAGGCTGACCAGCTGCCCGATGAGCATCTCGAACGTGACTGCCGGGTCGTCGCCGTAGCACGCGACCATCGCCTGCATCCGGCCGATGTAGCCGTGGTGGTCCGCCCCGACCTGGATCAGCACGCGGTCGGCGCCCCGCTCGCGCTTGTCGAGGTAGTAGGCGCAGTCCGCGGCGAAGTAGGTGGTCGTGCCGTCCGAGCGGACGAGCACCCGGTCCTTGTCGTCACCGAAGTCGGTCGTGCGCAGCCAGACCGCGCCGCCCTCGTCGTAGACCCTGCCCTGCTGCCGGAACAGCGCGATCGCCTTCTCGATCTCGCCCGACGTGTGCAGCGACTGCTCGGAGAACCACACGTCGAAGTGCACGTCGAACGCCGCCAGCGTCGCCTGGATCTCGCCGAGCAGCCGCGCGAGGCCCTCGCGCCGGAAGATCTCGAGCGCCTCGTCCGCCGACTGCTCGAGCACGGCGGGCTGGTCCGCCACGATCGCTGCCGCGGTCTCGGCGATGTAGTCGCCGTGGTAGCCGTCGGCGGGGAAGTCGACCTGCTCGCCGCGAGTCTGCCGGGCACGGGCGAGCAGCGACTCGGCGAGCTTGCCGGTCTGGGCCCCCGCGTCGTTGACGTAGAACTCGCGCGTTACGTCGTATCCGATCGCCTCGAACAGCCGGCCGAGCGCGTCCCCGACCGCCGCCCATCTCGCATGACCGACGTGCATCGGTCCGGTCGGGTTGGCGCTGACGAACTCGAGGTTGACCCGCGTGCCGACCGGGGTCGCCGCCCGCCCGTAGGACGCGCCGGCCGTCACCACGGTCCTCGCCAGCTCACCGAGCGCGCCCTCGGCCAGCCGGATGTTCAGGAAGCCCGGCCCGGCGATGTCCACCTCGCCGATCCCCGGTGCCTGCTCGAGCTCACCCTTGATCGCCTGCGCTACGTCGCGCGGCGGCCGGCCGGCCGGCTTGGCCAGCTGGAGGGCGATGTTGGTCGCGTAGTCGCCGTGCTCCCGCTGCTTCGGCCGCTCGACCGTCGCGGTCCGCGGAACCTCCACCGCCAGCGCGCCCGACGCGACCGCCCGGCGTACGGCGGCCACGATCGACTCGGCAAGATCGGCGGGGGTCACACGGTCGAGGTTATCGCAGGTGGGAGCGTCGCCTGGGCGCAGTTTCCCACTGACTGGGACGCCTGCTAGCCCGGCTCGCCGGCCGCCAGGCGGCGTACCGTGTCGATCAGCTCGTCGGGGTCGAACGGCTTGGTGAGGTAGGCGTCGACGCCGATCCGGCTGCCCCGGCGTAGGTCGGCCTCCTGCGCCCGGGCGCTGAGCAGCACCACCTTGATGTGCGCGGTCTCGGGGTCGGCGCGCAGCTTGGCGGCAGCGTCCCAGCCGTCGAGGCGCGGCATCATGATGTCGAGCGTGATCACGTCGGGCTTGAGCGCGACCGCCTTGGCGAGCGCATCCTCGCCGTCGTGCGCTGTGTGCACCTCGAAGCCCTCGAGCTCCAGATTGACCCGTATCAGCTGGCGGATCACGTCGTCGTCGTCCACGACCAGCACGCGTCCGAGACTGTCGGTCACTGGTGTCCTCACCGTCCGTCGATCCCCGCGGCGAGATTAGCGAACTGCGCTCGGTCGAGGGGCTGATACCCTCTGAAACGCCCCGAGCCCCCGTAGCTCAGGGGATAGAGCACCGCCCTCCGGAGGCGGTGGCGCAGGTTCGAATCCTGCCGGGGGCACAGAATGCGGTATGGCGGCGACCTGCAGTAACGCGACCAGGGCTTCGCTCCGGCGCGCCTGTCATGTTGATCTTGCCACCAGCTTGCGAACAGCAGGCGCCGGCCTCGAGCTCCCTCGCCCGCACGGGTGGACGGTGCTACGCCAAGCGGCAGTGGCAGATGGGTCAGACTGGCCCCCGCTGTCGTTGAGAACTCCGGCCAACTCGGCGTCCGTCGACGAGCCCCACGCGGCACGTGGGCTCCGCAAGGTCGACGAGCTCCCTGCAGGACATCACTAGACCCCCAGGCACGGGCCAGGCGTGATGGCGCGTATCGCCAAGTGATTCGCAATACCGGACACCGCAGGTCAGAGCGCAATACCCCTGCCGCCACGGATGCCACGTGATGCCCCGTGATGCCGCGTCCGTGAGGAGTGTTGTGAGAAATCGCTGCCGCCCTAGATGGACGGAGCAGACGTAAGGGCGCTCCGATGGTGACGCGGCTAGACCTGCCACAACCGCGCCATGCCCGTGTGGTGGCTAGCCCTCCGCGACCGACGCATTATGAGTGCGCTGGAAGCCGGTTTGGACGATGACGAGTGATGCCGCGGAATCCTGTTTGCGCAGCTCATCGGCCTGGCGCCGTCCACGGCGTGTCGGCTCGTTGTGCCTCGTTCCTGCCCGTTCGGCCACACCTTGGCCACACCAGAACTGCGTGGCGGCTGACCGTTCCGCCTTCAGTCATGCCGACCGCAGCCAGGTGAGTGGACGCTGGCGTGGTGCCGTCAATGGCGACTGCGCGAGCGCTACCTGCGTCTGTGAGCGACCGAGGTCGCGATGGTGGGTCCATCCGGCACCGTGTCGCACGCCACGGTGGCCGAGCTTCCAGCGGCGCGGACGGCTTGGAGATCACCGGCGAGTCCAGCTGACCACGAAGGCGTACACAGAGCTCGGGCACATCGGCCGCCAACTCGCGCTTGCCGAACTCATCGAGATCGCACTCGGCGTCCTGGACGCGCCATCGCTCGAGCCTGACCTACCACCCGACTGGCAACCGTCGTCCTTCCCGAGCCAGCAGATATCCAGAGGATCTGGCGTGACAGTCATGCCCTTAGGCCGGACCTTGGAGGAGATGACATGTCGCTTGACCAGCAGGAACGTGCTCCCTTCGCTGAGTTGACCACGGAACGGCTCGTCGTGTCCCTTGTCGATACTCGGCACGACTCCAGCATCGTCGAGGGCCGGCGACTGCCGTCCTGGGCGCCGGATTTCCCCGCGCCGGGCGATCTCGAGATCGCCGCCATGCTGCGGCGGAGCGGCCTTCCGCAGGGCGCCGACGCCAGCTTCGGCTCGCGGCTGGTCATCGAGCGGGCCACCGGCTTGATCGTAGGTGGGGTCGGATTCCTTGGGCCGCCCACGCACGGTCGCCTGGAGATCGGGTATGGAATCGTGCCGTCCCGGCAGCGCCGCGGATACGCGACCGAGGCCGTGTTGGCCATGGTGGCGTTCGCGTTCACCTTTCCCGGCGTGACCGGGGTATTCGCGGACGCCGAGGCCGAGAACGTGGCCTCGGTGGGCGTCCTGGAGAGGATCGGAATGTCCTACCAGTTCCGCGACGGAGCGCTCGTGCGGTACGCGGCGGCATCACCGAGAATCCTCTGACTGGCGGCCCGGTCGGCGTGTCGACGGCGCCCAACCAGCTGCGTCGGACGCGAACACTTGCGCGGTGACGTACCGGCAAATCGGACAACGCGAGCAGCCGCGCTGACGTATATCCAGTTCGCGCCCACCGGCTGACTTGCGTCGATGGTGCCCCGCTGCCGTCCGACCCTCCGCTTCCGGCCCCTGACCTGCGCGGGCAACGCTTC
>DASQMY010000431.1:0-12070 GCA_035645255.1 Mycobacteriales bacterium | reverse complement strand
GGCCATGACGACCCTGGTCCCCTGCGCGGCCAGCTCCGCGACGCCGCTCGTCGAGCCGGGCGGCGTCACGAGCACCAGGGTGTTGGTGGCGAGCCGGACCGGCCGCTCGCCGACGGCGCGCCGTACGACGTCGGCGAGCTGGGCGAGCAGCGTCGGGGTCGCCGCGTCGACCACGTCGACGCGCACGCCGGTGCGCTGCTCGTAGCGGCCGCCGGCGTCGGCCACCGCCCGCCGGAGGCTGGTGGCGACCGCGACGTGCAGCTCCGCGTCGACCCGTGCGCCGCCGCGTCCGCACGCGGCAGTCACCAGCAGCGCACCCACGCCGAGCAGCACGATCATCCGGGTACGCACGTCAGCCAGGCTACTGCCGGGCTGCCGCGCGCCGGGCGCGGTGTCGCGGCGCTATCCCTGCAGGGCAACCCGACCGCGTCGGCGCAGACCGTCCGTGACGCGATGGTCAGCACCGCCCCCGTGCCACGAGACGGCAAAGATGGACCCTCCATCTTGTGCCTGGGGCGCTAGTTTGCGGGTCCAACTCTGGCCCTGGTGTGGCAGGCGGAGGAGCGGAGCCCCGCCGCCCACCCGTCGAGCGCCGAATGTCGATTGCGGACGTGATGGACGTCGACCGCCTGGTGACGCCGCTGCCGCCGCGGAGGCTGCCGGTCCGGCGTCGGTAGACTCGCCGCATGACCACGACACCGCCAGAGGCCCCCGACCGCAACCTCGCGATGGAGCTGGTGCGGGTCACCGAGGCGGCGGCGATGGCGGCCGGCCGCTGGGTCGGCCGGGGCGACAAGAACGGCGCCGACCAAGCCGCCGTCGACGCGATGCGCAAGATGATCGGCAGCGTCTCGATGCGCGGCACGGTCGTGATCGGCGAGGGCGAGAAGGACGAGGCGCCCATGCTCTACAACGGCGAGGAGGTCGGCGACGGCACGGGCGCCGAGTGCGACGTCGCGGTCGACCCGGTCGACGGCACGACCCTCACCGCCAAGGGCATGAACAACGCCGTCGCCGTGATCGCGGTCTCCGAGCGGGGCACGATGTACGACCCCGGCGCGTGCGTCTACATGGAGAAGCTGGTCACCGGTCCGGAGGCCGCAGACGTCGTCGACATCACCGCGCCGGTGCGCCACAACATCGAGGCGGTCGCGAAGGCCAAGGGCGGCGACAACGAGGATGTCACCGTCGTGATCCTCGACCGGCCGCGGCACGACGAGATGGTCCGCGAGATCCGCGAGGCGGGCGCCCGGATCAAGTTCATCGTCGACGGCGACGTGGCCGGCGCGATCATGGCCGTGCGCGACGGCACCGGTGTCGACCTGCTGCTCGGCATCGGCGGCACGCCGGAGGGCATCATCGCGGCCTGCGCGATCAAATGCCTCGGCGGGACGATCCAGAGCCGGCTGTGGCCGCGCAACGACGAGGAGCGCGCGACGGCGCTCGAGCAGGGGCACGACCTGGACCGGGTGCTCTACTGCGACGACCTGGTCAGCAGCGACAACGTCTTCTTCGTGGCCACCGGCGTGACCGACGGCGAGCTGGTGCGCGGCGTGCGCTACCGCGGCGGCGGAGCGACGACGCACTCGCTCGTCATGCGGTCGCGCAGCGGCACTATCCGCTCCGTGGAGAGCCATCACCGGCTCCGCAAGCTGATGGCGTACAGCTCGGTCAACTTCGAGCACCACAAGGCCTGACCGTGTGACACCTGCTAGGCGTCCTCGCCGACCGCCTTGCGGATGAGGTCGCGCAGCTGACGCTGCTCGGTGGCGGTGAGCCGCAGGAACTCCTCGGGCGGCACCTGGAGCTTGGCCAGCACCCGCTCGCGGGCAGCGACGCCCGCCCTGGTGGTCGCGATCATCTTGACCCGGCGGTCGTCCTTGTCTGGCCGGCGCTCGACGAAACCGACCTCCTCGAGCCGGTCGACCACACCGGTCAGCGTCGACGGGTCGCACGCCATGATGCCGGCGACCTCGCGCATCGGCAGCGGCTCCTCGAGCGACAGCAGCGCGCGGACGTCGCTCGGCCGGAGTCCTTCGCCGGCCGCGATGGAGACGAACGTCTCCTTGCGCGACATCAACATGCCGAACAGCAGCGACCAGGCCTCGGCGGCCGGCGACATCACCGGGACGTCGATCTGGGTACGGCGGCGGGCACTCGCGCTCGGCATGAGGAGATTGTGGCATCGACAACAAGGTTTGTCACCACAAACACTTGACAAAGGCAAACTATCGGATGCTACGGTGCAATCTCCTCGGGAGGTGGGGCGATGGCGCTCGAAACCGGTACGGCGAACAGAGCTGGCACGACGCGCACGGCTGGCCCGACCGACCTGGCAGTAGTGGTCGAGGGCGTCATGAAGCGGTACGGCGCCGTTGAGGCGCTCGCGGGGATCGACCTCGCGGTGCCGCGCGGCACGGTGCTCGGGCTGCTCGGTCCCAACGGAGCCGGCAAGACCACAGCGGTGCGCGTGCTGACGACGCTGCTCCGGCCGGACAGCGGCACCGCGACTGTCGACGGCCTCGACGTCGTACGCCAGCCCCAGCAGGTGCGGCTGCGCATCGGGCTCGCCGGGCAGTACGCCGCGGTCGACGCCAACCTCACCGGGCGGGAGAACCTCGTCCTCGTCGGCAAACTCAACCATCAGGTGAAGTCGACCAGCCGCGACCGAGCGGCCGAGCTGCTCGACCGCTTCGACCTGGTCGACGCGGCCGACCGTACGGTCCGGACCTACTCGGGCGGCATGCGCCGGCGTCTCGACCTGGCCGCCGCGCTCGTCAACCGGCCGTCGGTGCTCTTCCTCGACGAGCCGACGACCGGCCTCGACCCGCGGAGCCGCAACGACCTGTGGGCCGTGATCGAGGAGCTGGTCGCCGACGGCACCACGTTGCTGCTCACCACGCAGTACCTCGAGGAGGCCGACCGGCTGGCCGACGAGATCGTCGTCATCGACCACGGCCGCGTCATCGCCCGCGGTACGGCGGGCGAGCTCAAGGCCGGTTTCGGGTCCAGCCGGCTCGAGCTGGACTTCGACGACCCGGCCGCGGCGACCGCAGCGGCGTCGGCCGTACCCGCCGCCGTGGGTACGGCGAACGTCGAAGGAGCGCACGTCGCGGTCACCCTCGCGGACGGTGCCAAGGCGGTGCTCGAGGCGCTCCGCGCGATCGACTCCACCGGCCTCGAGCCGACCCGCATCGCCCTCCGTGAACCCACCCTGGACGACGTCTTCCTGTCCCTCACCGGCCGGCCGACCGCCGACGTCGCCGCCGACGCAGCAGCCGGAGCCGCCAAGTGACCACGACAGCCGTGACCCCAGCAGCAGCGCCTGCGGCCGCACCGCCCCGACGGTCGGCCGCCTACTGGGGTCTGCGCGACACCCTCACCATCACCGGCCGCAACCTGACGACGCTCCGCCGCGTGCCACAGCTGCTGGTCTTCTCGACGATCCAGCCGATCCTGTTCGTGGTGATGTTCCGCTACGTCTTCGGCGGCGAGATCACGATCCCGGGCGTCCGCAGCTACGTCGACTACCTGATGCCAGGGATCTTCGCCCAGACCGTGGCGTTCGGCGCGCTGACGACCGGCATCGGCCTGTCCGAGGACCTCGGCGCGGGCATGATCGAGCGGTTCCGCTCACTGCCCATGGCGCGCTCCGCCGTCCTGGCCGGCCGCACGCTCGCCGACTTGTGCCGCAACGTATTCGTCGTGGCGCTCATGGTCGGCATGGGGCTGCTCGTCGGGTTCCGCATCCACCGAGGTGTGCTGCCGTTCGTCGGCGGGCTCGCGCTGCTGCTGCTGTTCGGCTTCGCGATGTCGTGGGTGTTCAGCATCGTGGGGCTCTCCGTCCCCAACGCCGAGACCGCCCAGGCCGCGGCGTTCCCGTTGATCTTCCCGCTCGTCTTCGCGTCGTCGGCCTTCGTGCGGACGGACGTCATGCCGGGATGGCTCCAGGCGTTCGCCGAGAACCAGCCGGTCACCGCGACGGTCAACGCCGTCCGCGCGCTCTCCCTGGACGCCGCCACAGCCGAGCGGCTGATCGGCGCGTCCACGGGCGAGCTGGTCCTCAAGTCGCTCGCCTGGTCGCTCGGCATCCTCGCGGTGGCCGCTCCGCTCGCGGTCCGCCGCTACCGCCGGGTGGCGTGAGCCCGCCACCGCGCCGCAGGATCGTCCGCATGACCCGTCTCCAGGTGTGGTTCGACGTCGGCTGCGAGTGGACCTGGCTGACCGCGGAGTGGCTGCGCCAGGTGGCGCCGCACCGCGACCTCGACCTCCGCTGGCGCGTCTACAGCCTGACGTTGCGCAAGCTGGGCGACACCCCCGCCGAGCCGGGCCGGAGCATCACGCTCGGCGCGGCGCGGCTGCTGGAGGCCGTGTGGGCCGACCACGGCGACGCGCCGATCGGACCGCTCTACGAGCAGCTCGGCCGCGCGGTGCACGACGACGGGGCGCAGCGCGACCGCACGCTGCTCGAACGCGCGCTCGCCGCGACCGACCTCGACCAGCGGTACGCCGACGCCGCGGCGGACCCGCGGTGGGACGCCGAGGTGCGCGGCTCGATGGCCGACGGCGACCGGCTGGCCGGCGCGGACGTCGCCGTACCGATCCTGGCGCTCGGCGACGACCCGCAGTGGGCGTACGGCGGACCCGTGCTGTCCCAGCGGCTCGCCGACGACGCCGCGCTGCGGGTCTGGGACGCCTACGCCGCGCTCGCCGCCGAGCCGGCGTTCTTCGAGCTCAAGCGCACCCGCACCGCGCAGCCCGAGCTCTGACCGAGACGGATTCGGCGCAGGCCGCCAGCCGCGGGACAATCGGCCGGACGCAGCGTGGCGCCGACCGACGAGGAGACCACCGAAAGTGGCTGACGACTTCCGCATCGAGCAGGACTCCATGGGCGACGTCCGGGTACCCGCGGCCGCCAAGTGGCGCGCCCAGACCCAGCGCGCGGTCGAGAACTTCCCAGTCAGCGGTCTGACCATCGAGCGCTCGCTGATCGCCGCGCTCGCCGCGGTGAAGGGTGCGGCAGCCGTCGTCAACGCCGAGCTGGGCGTCGTACCCGACGACCTGGCCAAGGCGGTGCAGTCAGCGGCCGCCGAAGTCGCGAGCGGGCAGTGGGACGGCGAGTTCCCGATCGACGTCTACCAGACCGGCTCGGGCACCAGCTCCAACATGAACACCAACGAGGTGCTCGCCACGCTCGCCACCGAGCGGCTCGGCGCACCCGTCCACCCCAACGACCACGTCAACGCCAGCCAGTCGTCCAACGACGTCTTCCCGAGCGCGATCCACATCGCCGCCACCGGGTCGATCGTCGGCGACCTCGCCCCCGCCCTCGACCACCTCGCTGCGTCGCTCGAGCGCAAGCGCGACGAGTTCAAGGACGTCGTGAAGAGCGGCCGCACGCACCTGATGGACGCGACGCCGGTCACCCTCGGCCAGGAGTTCGGCGGCTACGCCGCGGCGATCCGGATCGGGATCGAGCGGCTGGAGGGCGTGCTGCCGCGCGTGGGCGAGCTCCCCCTCGGCGGCACGGCCGTCGGCACCGGCATCAACACGCCGCCCGGCTTCGCGGACAAGGTGATCAGCCGGCTCGCCGACGAGCTGCAGCTCCCGCTGACCGAGGCCCGCGACCACTTCGAGGCGCAGGCCAGCCGCGACGCGCTCGTCGAGGCGTCCGGCGTACTCCGGACCATCGCGGTCAGCCTGTACAAGATCGCCAACGACCTGCGCTGGATGTCGTCCGGGCCGCGCACCGGCCTGATGGAGATCCGGCTGCCCGACCTGCAGCCGGGGTCGAGCATCATGCCGGGCAAGGTCAACCCGGTCATCCCGGAGGCGGTCTGCCAGGTCGTCGCGCAGGTCATCGGCAACGACGCGGCGGTCGCGTTCGGCGGCAGCGCCGGCAACTTCGAGCTCAACGTGATGCTGCCGGTGATCGCGCGCAACCTGCTCGAGTCGATCCGCCTGCTGGCGAACATCAGCCGGCTGTTCGCCGACCGGTGCGTCGACGGCATCGAGGCTGACGTCGAGCGGTGCCGCCGCTACGCCGAGAGCTCGCCGTCGATCGTCACGCCGCTCAACAAGTACATCGGTTACAACGAGGCCGCCGCCGTCGCCAAGCAGAGCCTCAAGGAGGAGAAGACGATCCGCGAGGTGGTGATCGAGCGCGGCTACGTCGCCGACGGCAAGCTGACCGAGGAGCAGCTCGACACGGCGCTCGACGTGCTGTCGATGACCCGGCCCGCTCAGGGCGTAGGCGGCCGGTAACACTGCTCTGTCCGGTTCGGCATGCTGCGCCCACGGCTGGGGTACGACCCGGCCATGAGCGCTGTGACTGATGTCGAGCAGAGCACCCGCAACTTCGCGCAGCGCAACAGCGGCTGGGTCAAGGGCGCGGCCCGGGCGGGCTACGTCGCCCGCGGCGTGCTGTGGAGCCTGATCGGGCTGCTCGCGCTGCGGCTGGCGTTCGCCGGCAGCGGTGGCAAGAAGGCTGACAAGTCCGGCGCGCTGCAGGAGATCGGCAGCAAGCCGTTCGGCAAGGTGCTCCTCATCCTGATGGCGGTGGCGTGCGCGCTGTACGCCGCGTGGCACCTGCTCGAGGCGGCGCTCAACTTCGAGGACAAGGGCGTCGGCGGCCGGATCTTCCGCGTGGTCCGCGCGGTCATCTACATCTCGCTGGTGTCCGCGATCCTCCGGTACGCGCTGAGCAAGCAGTCCGGCAACGACAACAAGCAGTCCGAGGACTTCACCGAGAAGATGCTCGACTGGCCGCTCGGCGCTTGGCTGGTTGCGGCTGTCGGGCTGGCGCTGATCGGGGCCGGGATCTACAACGGCCGACAGGCGACCGGCGACCGGTTCAAGAAGCACCTGGAGTGCTGGAACAGCGACCACGCCAAGGCGGTCGACACGTTGGCCAAGGTCGGCCTGTTCGCCCGGATGCTGGTATTCGTGCTCGTCGGCGGACTGTTCATCCAGGCCGCAGTGACTCACGACAAGGACAAGGCCGGCGGTCTGGACGCGGCGCTGCGCCGACTCATCGACTGGCCGTTCGGCCGGGTGCTGCTCGGCGCGCTCGCGGTCGGGCTGATCGCCTTCGGCCTCTACTCTTTCGCCGAGGCGAAGTACCGCCGCATCGAGACCAGCTGACAGCCGAACTGACCGGCTGACCCCCCGCTACATCTCCAGCATCTCGGTGACCAGGGCGGCGATCGCGGACCGCTCGCTGCGGGTCAGTGTGATGTGCGCGAACAGCGGGTGGCCTTTCAGCGCCTCGATCACCGCGGCGACGCCGTCGTGCCGCCCGACCCGGAGGTTGTCCCGCTGCGCGACGTCGTGGGTGAGCACGACCCGCGACCCGGACCCGAGCCGGGACAGCACCGTGAGCAGGACGCCGCGCTCCAGCGACTGCGCCTCGTCGACGATCACGAACGCGTCGTGCAGCGACCGGCCCCGGATGTGGGTCAGCGGCAGCACCTCGAGCATGCCGCGGGCCATCACCTCGTCGACGACCTCGGGCGCGACGAGCGCGCCGAGCGTGTCGAATACCGCCTGCGCCCAGGGCGCCATCTTCTCGCCCTCGCTGCCGGGCAGGTAGCCGAGCTCCTGGCCGCCGACGGCGAAGAGCGGCCGGAAGACTACGACCTTCTTGTGCAGCCGCCGTTCCAGCACGCTCTCCAGGCCGGCGCACAGCGCGAGGGCACTCTTGCCCGTGCCGGCGCGCCCGCCCAGCGACACGATGCCGATCTCCGGGTCGAGCAGCAGCTCCAGCGCGATCCGCTGCTCGGCGCTCCGGCCGTGCAGGCCGAACGCGTCCTTGTCGCCGCGGATCAGCTTCACCGTCTTGTCGGGCATCATCCGGCCGAGCGCGCTGGACCGGCCGCCGAGCAGCACGACGCCGGTGTGGCACGGCAACCCGCGGGCCGACTCGAGGTCGACTGCCTCGTCGGCGTACAGCAGGTCGAGGTCGGCCTTGGTCACCTCGAGCTCGGTCATGCCGGTCCAGCCGGCGTCGACGGCCAGCTCGGCGCGGTACTCGTCGGCGTTGATGCCGACGCTCGCCGCCTTGACCCGCAGCGGCAGGTCCTTGGAGACCAGCGTGACGTCCGCTCCCTCGGCCGCCAGGTTGAGCGCGACGGCGAGGATCCGGTGGTCGTTGTCCTCGGCCCGGAAGCCGGCCGGGAGCACGCTGGGGTCGGAGTGGTTGAGCTCCACGTGCAGCGTGCCGGCGTCGTCGTTGACGGGGATCGGCTGGTCCAGCCGGCCGTGCCTGATGCGCAGGTCGTCGAGCATCCGCAGCGCGGACCGGGCGAACCAGCCGAGCTCCGGGTGGTCGCGCTTGGCCTCCAGCTCGGTGATCACCACCAGCGGCAGCACGACCCGGTGCTCCGCGAACCGCAGCAGCGCGCACGGGTCGGAGAGCAGCACCGACGTGTCGATGACGTAGCTGCGCAGCATGGTGGACTCAGTCGGCACAGGGGGCCCCTCGGGCGCGCACCACGCCCACTCACTCGCTCCGGTTCCGGTGCTCGACCCGACGTGGGCCGGGTGCCGGCCCCGTCTCGACGCGATGCCAGATGAGCAACGGCGCGGGCCTCCCGAGGGCGGTGCCGGCGGGTGCCGGCGCCACCACCGACGACGGTACGTCGGCCGCCGGAGCCGACGGCGTAGCGACACGCCCGGGTGCGGGTCACGTTCAACCGGCGTTCATTCGGCGCTCAGGTGGGCAGGAGCTTGGGCATGCGTGTTGTCGTCACCGGTGCGACCGGGAACTGCGGAACAGCCCTCATCCGGCGGCTCGCCGCCGAGCCGGCGGTCGACTCGATCGTCGGCGTGGCCCGCCGCGCGCCGGACTGGTCGCCGGCCAAGACCGACTGGCGTACGGCGGACGTCGGCCAGGACGACCTGGTCCCGATCCTGCAGCGCGCCGACGCCGTGGTGCACCTCGCCTGGCAGATGCAGCCGTCGCACAACATCGCCCAGCTGCTGCGGACCAACGTGCTCGGGAGCCGCCGGGTCTTCGAGGCCGCGGCCACCGCGGGGGTGCGCTCCGTCGTCTACGCGTCGTCGGTCGGTGCCTACTCCCCCGGCCCCGCGGACCGCGACACGCTGGTCGACGAGAGCTGGCCGACCGACGGGATCCAGACGTCGCGCTACTCCAAGGAGAAGGCCGCCGTCGAGCGCATCCTCGACCGGGTCGAGGAGCGGCACCCGCAGCTGCGCGTCGTCCGCATCCGGCCCTGCCTGATCTTCCAGCGCGACATGGGCGCCGAGGCGCACCGGTTCTTCATCGGCCCGCTGCTGCCGCGGTCGCTGGTCCGGCCGAGCGTGCTGCCGGTGCTGCCGATGCCGTCGGCGATCCGGGCGCAGGCGGTGCACACCGACGACATGGCCGACGCCTACCGGCTGGCCGTGCTGCACAGCGTCCGCGGCGCCTTCAACATCGGCAACGAGCCGCGGCTGACGCCGCAGGTCATCGCGTCGGTGTTCGGAGCGCGGCACGTCGCCGTGCCGGCCAAGGTCGCTCGCGCGGCGGTCAGCGCCGCGTGGTACTCGCGGATCGTCCCGGTCGACGCCGGCTGGGTCGACATGGCGCTGCAGGCGCCGCTGCTCGACTGGACCCGCGCCCGGACCGAGCTCGGCTGGGCCCCGACTGTCAGCAGCACCGACGCGCTGCTCGAGCTGGTCAACGGCATCCGCGAGGGCGCGGGCGCGCCCACGCCCGCGCTCGACCCGTCGTACACCTCCGCACCGTCCGGAGCCGGCGCCTCCCCAACCAGCTGACGGCGCGCCGGCAGGAACGATCAAGTGCGTGCGAGTCCAAGATCAACTGAGCGCGAACTGCTGACCGGATCGCACAGACTTGATCATCCGGGCGTCCCGGGCCGGCGAGGTCAGGCGGCTGTCGCGGCCGCGATCTCGGCTGCGATGCGGCCCGGAGTCAGCGGCTCGTCCAGCAGCCGCTTGAAGTCACCGCCCGCATCCAGCCACGCGCGCAGCAGCCGGTAGCCCTCGACATACGTCGACGTGTACGCCCGCCAGAGCGGGTCGCGGTAGAACGCCAGCGACTTGCGCGCGCGGTCCTCCGGCATCAGCGACCAGCGCTGTAGGTAGGCGACGGCTTCGTCCTCGGTCGCGTCGTGCTCGTGCAGCATGATCACCACGTCCTGGCGTACGCCGGACAGCGGCGCGAGCGCCTTGCCGATCGCTTCGGACCGCTCGCCGTCGAATCGGACGCCGAGGTCGGCGTACAGCTCCTGCGCCCACGGCCCCCAGCCCGGCCCGATGGCCGCGCGCAGTCCGAGGTCGGCGAGGCCCTCGGCCATGAGGCACTCCGGGGTGTTGACCAGGAAGATCGTCTGCTCGGCGTGCTGCGCGCTGTCGACGAGCAGCTGCTCCTTGCGGCAGTGCTCGGTGTGGTGCCCGGGGTAGGACTCGTGGGCGATCAGGCCGGGCAGGTCGGCGCAGCGCATCGGCAGGTCGGAGTTGATCGCGACGACGGAGGTGAAGCTGCCCTTGTAGTAGTTGAAGCCGGCCCACGGCTTGTCGCCGACGATCTCGTACCTGACGACCTCCTGCTCGGGCAGCCCGAAGTCGACCCGCACCCGGTCGCGCAGCGCGCTGGAGAACGCCTCCACCGCATCGGTCAGCCGGGCGGCCGGCAGCTCGTCCGCGGTGCGGTAGGCCCGGTAGCGCTCGGCCAGCCCGCCGTCGCCGGGCAGCGCGGCGTCCAGCACGGCGTGCGCGTCGGCGTACGTCGACGTGTCGCCCAGCTCCGGCCGGACCTGGAAGTAGGCCTCGACCTCGTCGATGAAGCCGATCTCCTCGCCCGCGAGCTTGCGGCCGCTCACCGCGAGTGCGGCGAGCTGCGCCTCGAGGTAGGCCGTCCGCGCGTCGTCGAGTCCCGACGACGGCAGCTCGGCGAGCAGCAGCGTCGCGCCGCGGGCGAGCTCGGCCGGGTCCGGACGCTCCTCGCGGTCCACCTGCTGCTTGAGGGCCGGGTCGCCGAAGTAGGCGTCGACGAAGCCCTCGACCAAGCGGTCGAAGCGCAGGCCGAGCAGGCAGTACTCGCGGGGTATGTCGAGGGTCATGTCCGGGGAGCCTAATGGCCTGCGGGCAAGGCAGGATGGGGAGCCCGCACCCACCGGTCACCGACGAGGAGCGTCCGATGAGTGAGTTCGTCGCGGAGATCACCGAGGCCTACCGCTTCGACGGGCCGGCCCTCCAGCTCGGTGCGCTCGTCCTGGACGGCACCGCGCATCCGGACGCCGGCGTCCGCATCCCGCTGGCTATGCTCAACCGGCACGGGCTGGTCGCCGGCGCCACCGGCACCGGCAAGACCAAGACGCTGCAGCTGATGGCCGAGCAGCTCTCCGACGCCGGCGTACCGTGCCTGCTCGCCGACATCAAGGGCGACGTGTCCGGCATGGCGGCGCCCGGGCAGCCCGGGGACCGGATCACCAGCCGCGCCAAAGACGTCGCGATGGACTGGTCGCCCAAGGGCTTCCCGGTGGAGTTCCTGTCGATCGGCGGCATGGGCAGCGGCACGGCGGTCCGCGCGTCGATCAGCAGCTTCGGCCCGCAGCTGCTCGCGAAGGTGCTCGACCTTGGCGACGTGCAGACCTCCTCGCTCGGGCTGGTCTTCCACTACGCCGACCGCGCCGGCCTGCCGCTGCTCGACCTCAAGGACCTGCGCGCGGTCATCCAGTGGCTGACCAGCGACGAGGGCGAGGGCGAGCTGAAGTCGCTGGGCGGCCTGTCCCGCTCGACCGCCGGTGTCATCCTGCGCGACCTGATCGAGCTCGAGGACCAGGGCGCCGACCAGTTCTTCGGCGAGCCGGAGTTCGACACCGCCGACCTGATGCGGACGACCGCCGACGGCAAGGGGATCCTGAGCATCCTGGAGCTGCAGTCGCTGCAGGACCGGCCCAAGCTCTTCTCGACGTTCCTGATGTGGCTGGTGGCCGACCTCTTCGACGAGCTGCCCGAGGTCGGCGACCTCGACAAGCCCAAGCTGGTCATCTTCTTCGACGAGGCGCACCTGCTCTTCGACGACGCCAGCGAGGCGTTCCTCGAC
>DASQMY010000430.1:0-8718 GCA_035645255.1 Mycobacteriales bacterium | reverse complement strand
CCATGCGCGCCGACCGCCACGACGAGGACCGCCGGCTGGCGGCTGCGGTCGGGCTGGCCAACACGTGGGACGAGTACCTCGCCGTCGAGCGGGTGGTGGACGCTTCGGCGCTGCAGCGGTTCCTCGACGTGTTCGGGCTGGAGTACGGCCGGGCGCCCACCGCTCGCGACCTGCGTACCGTCCGGCAGCTGCGTGCGCGGCTGCGCGACGCGTTCCGCGGCACCGCGGACGAGCGGCACGCCGCGCTCAACGATCTGCTGCGCAGGACGGTCGGCGTACCGCGGCTCGTCCCCGATGCCGACGGCTCCCGGCTGGTGCTCGAGCCGCGGAGCCGTGCGGTGAGCGTGCAGCTCGTCGCGGACTGCGCGGCCGCGCTGGCGCAGATCGTGACCGAGCGCGGCGTGGAGCGGCTGAAGGTGTGCGCCGCGGAGTCGTGCGAGGACGTGTTCGTCGACCTCTCGCCGAACGGGTCCCGCCGCTACTGCGACCCGGCGGTCTGCGGCAACCGGACCAACGTCGGCGCCTACCGGATGCGGCAGCGCCGGCTCGCCCTGCGCCGGGAGTCCGGCGGGTAAGGTCGCGCCCATGACGACACCGAAGGGGATCGGGCTGACGCCCGAGCTGCACGGGTACATGCTCGCCCACCTCACGCCGCCTCTCGACGAGGTGCAGCGGGCGCTGATCGAGGAGACCCGCAGCCGGCTGCCCGACGAGGCGAGCATGCAGATCGCTCCTGAGCAGGGCGCGCTGATGACCGCGCTCGTCCGGATGAGCGGCGCGCGGCGGGTGATCGAGGTAGGGACCTTCACCGGCTACTCGGCGCTGTGCCTGGCGCGCGGCCTGCCGCCCGGCGGTGAGCTGCTCTGCTGCGACATCAGCGAGGAGTGGACGTCGATCGCCCGCGAGTACTGGGACCGCGCCGGCGTCACCGACCGGATCACCCTGCGCGTCGCCCCGGCCGCGGACACGCTCCGGGCGCTGCCGGACGAGCCGTCGTACGACCTGGCCTTCATCGACGCCGACAAGCCCGGCTACCCCGTCTACTACGAGGAGATACTGCGCCGGCTGCGCCCGGGCGGCGTGCTGCTGGTCGACAACGTGCTGTGGAGCGGCCGCGTGGCCGACCCGTCCGACAACGCCGACAACACCGTGGCGATCCGGGCGTTCAACGACCTCGTCGCGAACGACGACCGGGTCGACGTCGTGATGCTGCCGGTCGCTGACGGCCTGTCGGTCATCACCAAGCGCTAGGACTGGGCGTCCGGGGCCGTCTCGTCGTCCGGGCGGAGCCCGTGGCGGGTGCCCTCCTCCGGCCCGTCGCCGGAGGGCTCCGCGTGGTCGCCGGTGACGATGTCCCGCAGCGGGTCGCCTTCGGCCTTGGGTGAGTCGGGGTGCTGCTCGCTCACGGGCGCTCCTCGAGGTGGTCGACGTCTTGCAAGCAGGACCTCTCCCGCGACCGGCGCGGTCAACCCCGCTGGCGGCGTCCGCGGCGGGCGCGCATGTAGTCGCTCACCACGTAGTCGCCGAGCCGGTCGGCCGCGGGGGAGAAGACCCGGCCGCCGTTCATCCTGCCCAGCCCCTCGATGAAGCGGACCAGTCGCGGCTCGGTGTCGAGCATGAACACGTTGATGGTGGTCCCGCGGCGGGTCAGCTTGAGCACCTCGGCCATGGTCAGCTCGACTGTCTCCGGCAGTGGCGGCCAGCAGAAGTACGCCGACCCGTCGCGCTGGAGGTGCGCCGTCGGCTCGCCGTCGGTCACCACCAGGACCACCTGCTCGGAGTCGGGGTGCCGCCGCAGGTGCCGGCCGGCGATGACGAGCGCGTGCTGCAGGTTGGTGCCCTGGACCATGTCCCACGACAGCCCGGCCAGCTCAGCCGGCTGCAGCTCGCGCGCGTAGTCGGAGAACCCGACGATCTGCAGCGAGTCCTGCGGGTAGCGCGTGGTGATCAGCGAGTGCAGCGCGAGCGCCGTCGACTTCGCGGCGGCCCAGGTGCCGCGCAGCGCCATCGAGTACGACAGGTCCACCAGCAGCGACACCGCTGCAGACGTGCGCCGCTCGGTCTCCAGCACCTCGAAGTCGTCGACCGAGAGCGCGAGCGTCCGGCCGGGTGCCGGCGCGCGGCGTACGGCGTTGGTGAGCGTCCGGACGACGTCGATCGGCTGCTCGTCGCCGTAGCGCCAGGGCCGGCTCGCACCGGTCTGCTCGCCGGCTGCACCGGCGTCACGGACGTCGTGCTGGCCGGCGCCGCGGGCGTCGAGCGAGCGGAATACCTGGCCGAGCGCTGTCGCACCCAGCCGGCGGACGGCCTTGGGCGTCAGCTTCAGCTCACCGCCGCTGCGCTCGAGGTAGCCCTGGTCCTGCAGCGCCCTCTCCAGGGCTCGGAGCGCGTCGAGGTCGTCGACTGCCGCGCGGCCGAGCGCCCGCTCGAGCGCCTCCCGGTCGACGTCGTCGAGGGTGGCGCCCGGGTAGTCCTGGTGCAGCGCGCTCTCGACGTCCTCCACGTCAGCCAGCTCCTGCAGGGCGGTCGTCGCGTCGCCGACACCGAGCCCCTCGTCTCCGGTCATCCGCTCGCGCCCGCCCCACTGCAGGTCGGGGCGGCGCTGCCGCAGCACGTTGCCGAGCCGGGCCATCTCGGCGTCCAGCCCCATGTCGGCGAGCGCGGTCGACATCAGGTCGGCCAGCTCGGCGCGCTGCTCCGCCGTCAGCGACTGCATCATCCGGCTGGCCGCTGCGGCCCGGCGGGCGAGCGCGTCGACCAGCTCGTCGAGGTCGGCGGGCTGCTCGGGGAAGAAGTCGCCGTAGCGGCCCATGAACGCGTCGAAGTCCGCCTGCGTGTGCGCGCCGCGGGCGTCGGCGTCGAGCATCGCGTTGAGCTCGGCGAGCATCTCGCGGACGCGCGCCAGCTCCTCCGGCGAGGCGCCGGACAGCGCCTCCTTCATCCCGCGGAACTGGCTGTCGAGCACCTCGCGGCGGAGCAGGTCGCGGATCTCCTCGTACGCCGCCGCGGCCGCCGGTGAGCGCCACTGGTAGTCGGCGAGCGCGCGGACCGCGCGGGCGGTGTCGCTGGGCAGCGCTGCGAGCTCGCTCTCCGCAAGGCGCGCCGCATCCGACGGGTCGGGGAAGAGCGCACTCTGCTCGGCCGCGACCGCGCGGTCGAGCAGCTCGCGCACCTGCTCGATCGTGCCGTCGAGCCGGCCGCGGTCGCGGATCTGCCGCCTGCGCTGCCGGGCCTGCCGCAGCAGGTCGTCCAAGCCGCGCCGGCCGTCCATCCCCCGGCGCAGCAGGTGCTGCAGCGCCTCGCCGGGGCTCTGCCCGCCGAGCACGTCGTCGCCCATCCGGTCGACCGCCGCGGCGACGTCGTACGGCGGCTCGAGCGGGTCTGGGCCGCCGCGCCACGCGCCGTACCGGATCGCCACGTCAGCCGCCGTAGACCGTCCGGCCGGGGAGCTCGTCCTTGGCCAGCCGCTTCGACAGGTGCAGGCCCTCGAGCGCGAACTCGAGCGCCGACGCGGCGAGGGCGGGTGTCTCCTCGCCCTCGTCGATGCCGAGCCGGCGGAGCAGGGCGGCGAGCCCGGCGACCTGCCCGATCCGGCGGAGCAGCTCACCGGCCGGCACCAGCTCGCCGGTCTCGACCGTCGTCCCGTCGTCGAAGCGCGCCAGCAGGCCGGAGAGGTCGGCGCCGCCGAGGCGGGCGCGGTAGGTCTCGGCGACCGCCCGGCGCAGCAGGTGGGCGAGGATCTCGCTCTCCCGGCCCTCCTCGATCTGGTCGAACTCGACCTTGCCGCGGCAGACGCCGATCACCGCCGCCAGGTCGGCCGTGCGGGCGACGGCGGTGTCCTCGCCGGTCAGCGCCGCCCGGCGTACGGCGGACGCGGCGACGGTCTCCACCGCGGCGATCGCGAAGCGGGCCGACACACCGGACCGCGCGTCGACCTGTGGTGCCTCGCGCACCGCCCGGGTGAACCGCGCGACGACCTCGACCAGGTGGACGGGAACCGTCGCGGCGCCGATCACCGCCTCCTGCTGCACCAGCGACACCTCGTCGGCCAGCCGCAGCGGGTAGTGCGTGTGCACCTCGGCGCCGAACCGGTCCTTGAGCGGGGTGATGATCCGCCCGCGGTTGGTGTAGTCCTCGGGGTTGGCCGACGCGACGAGCAGCAGGTCGAGTGGCAGCCGGAGCTGGTAGCCGCGGATCTGGATGTCGCGCTCCTCCAGCACGTTGAGCAGCGCGACCTGGATCCGCTCGGCCAGGTCGGGCAGCTCGTTGACGCTGAAGATCCCACGGTTGGTGCGCGGGACCAGCCCGTAGTGGACCGTCTCCGGGTCGCCGAGCGTGCGGCCCTCGGCCACCTTGATCGGGTCGATGTCGCCGATCAGGTCGCCGACGCTGGTGTCCGGGGTCGCGAGCTTCTCGCCGTACCGCTGGCTGCGGTGGCGCCAGGCGACCGGCAGGTCGTCGCAGACGTCCAGCAGCCGCGACCGGCAGCCGTTGCACGACGGCGCGTAGGGGTGGTCGTTGATCTCGCAGCCGTCGACGACCGGCGTCCACTCGTCGAGCAGCGCGACCAGCGACCTGATCAGGCGGGTCTTGCCCTGACCTCGCTCGCCGAGCAGCACGATGTCGTGTCCGGCGATCAACGCGCGCTCGAGCTGCGGCAGCACGGTCTCGTCGAAGCCGACGATGCCGGGGAAGCGCGGGCCGCCCGCGGCCAGCAGCGCGTGCAGGTTGTCGCGGATCTCGACGCGCACGCTCCGGTGCCGGTGACCGGTCTCGCCCAGCGCGCGCAGCGACGTCGCGGCCGGCTGTGGTGTCGTCTCGATGCTCACCTCTTGACGCTACCTCGCGTCGGCCGATGCCGCACCGCGCCGACCGCCGCTGCACAATGCAGACGCACTGATCGGCGTACGGCGAGGGGTTGCACTGGTGACGAGGTTCGGTGACGGTCTGGCGGCGGACGCCGACCTGCTCGTGGCGGCGGCGGACGCCGTTGGTCAGGCGCTGGCGCCGCTCGACGGCCGGACCCCCGACCTCGTGTGCGTCTTCGTGTCGGCGATCGACCCCGACGACGTGACAGCCGTGGCCGAGCGGGTCGCCGGGCTGACCGGCGCCGGCACGGTGATCGGCTGCTCCGCTGGCGGCGTCATCGGTGCGGGCCGCGGGCTCGAGCACACCGAGGCGGTGAGCGTGTGGGCTGCGGTGCTGCCCGGCGCGCACATCCGGTCGTTCCATCTCGAGGTGATGCGCGTGGACGACGGCCTGGCGGTCGTCGGGCTGCCGGAGCGGCACCCCGACGACAGCGCCTGCGTCCTGCTCGCCGACCCGTTCTCCTTCCCGGTCGACACGTTCGTCGAGGGCATCAACGAGAAGATGCCCGGGCTGCCGATCGTCGGCGGCGTGGCCGGCGGTGTGCACGGCTCCGGCTCCACGCGGCTCATCCTCGGCGGCCGGACGGTGGACCGCGGGGCGGTCGGGATCTTCCTCGGCGGCACGGTCGGGGCGCGGCCCGTCGTCAGCCAGGGCTGCCGGCCGATCGGCCCGACCATGGTCGTGACGGCGGCCGACCGCAACGTCCTGCTCGAGCTGGCCGGCGTACCGGCGATGACCCGGCTCGACCAGATCATCCGGTCGCTCCCGCCCGAGGACCAGGCGCTCGCCAGCGCCGGCCTGCAGATCGGCGTGGCGATGGATGAGTACGCCGACGAGCACCAGAGCGGCGACTTCCTGATCCGGGCCGTGCTCGGCTTCGTCCCGGACCAGGCCGGGGTGGCGGTCGGCGACGTGATCGAGGTCGGCCGCACGGTCGCCTTCCAGGTGCGCGACGCACAGGCCGCCGACGCGGACCTGCGCGAGCGGCTGACGGCGTTCCGCGTCTCGTCCGGTCTCGACGACGTCGACGGCGCGCTGCTGTTCTCCTGCAACGGCCGCGGCGAGCACCTCTTCACCAGCGCCGACCACGACGTCCTCGCGCTCCGCGAGCACCTGTCCACGACGCCGGTCGCGGGGTTCTTCGCCGGCGGCGAGATCGGACCGGTCGGCGGGCGCAACCATCTGCACGGGTTCACCGCGAGCATCCTGGCCTTCGGCTCGGGGTCGCTGCCCGAGCGTGGCCAGGCCGGGTGACCGACCTGCCGGAGCTTCCTGCGCTCGCGCTCGACATCGGCGGCACCAATATCGCCGCCGGCATCGTCGACCCCGCCGGGCGGCTGGTCGCGCAACAGCGCATCGAGACGCCACGCGGTGTCGGTCTCGACGCCGAGGAGCTGTTCTCGCACCTCGACGCGCTGGTGTCCCGCGTCACCGGCGACACGACGTTCGCCGGGGTCGGCGTCGGCGTCGGTGGTCCGATGAGCTGGCCGGACGGCGTTGTGAGCACGCTCAACATCCCGGCGTGGCGGGGCTTCCCGCTGCGGGAGCGGCTGGCCGAGCGGTTCGGCGGGCTGCCCGTGCGGCTGCACAACGACGCGGTCTGCCTCGCCGTCGCCGAGCACTGGCGAGGTGCGGGCCGCGGGAAGTCGGACATGCTCGGCATGGTCGTCTCCACCGGGGTCGGTGGCGGGCTGGTGCTCGGCGGCCGGCTGGTCGACGGCGCGAGCGGCAACGCCGGGCACATCGGTCACGTGGTGGTCGACCCGTCCGGACCGGACTGCCACTGCGGTGGTGTCGGCTGTCTCGAGGCGATCGCACGTGGCCCGGCCATCGCCGCATGGGCCGTCGCCAACGGCTGGCAGTCCCAGTCGGGTGCGGCGCGCGACGTGGCGGACGACGCCGGCCGCGGCCACCCGGTCGCCCGCGCCGCGCTCGAACGTGCCGGCCGCGCGCTCGGCATCGCCATCGCCTCGACCGCCCACCTGCTCGACCTGCAGGTGGTGGTGATCGGCGGCGGCGTGGCGCAGGCCGGCCCGCTGCTGTTCGACCCGCTGCAGGCCGCGCTGCACCGGCATGTGCGGATGGAGTTCGCCCGCGACGTCGCCGTCGTACCGGCCGAGCTCGGTCAGAACGCCGGACTGATCGGCGCCGCCGCGCTCGTCCTCGCCGGCGACGACTACTGGTCCGCGGACTAGGACCCAGCGGCAGGCTGCGCACCACCGACGATCTGCGCACCGCCCGCGGTCGCCGGGGTCCCGATCTCGGCCAGGAACGCGCTGATCTCCTCGGCCACCCGCTCCGGGCGGTCCTCCGGCAGGAAGTGCCCCGCGTCGGGCACGACGACGTAGGTCGACCCTGGGATGTCGGCCGCAACCCGCCGACCGTACGCCGTCGAGTGCCACGGATCGCCCTCGCCCCAGAGCACCAGAGTCGGTGGTACGGCGGCTCGCAGGCCGAGCAGCGCGGCGTGGACGGCGTCGGGGTCGAGCGCGCGAACCAGCCGCAGCGTGCCCGCGGCGCCCTCGGCGGACAGCAGCGGGTCGGCGTAGTGCGCGAGCTCCCGCTCGGTCAGCGGCTCGGCGCGCAGGCCACGCGCGATCTGCCAGCGCAGGTAGCGCCGGCCCAGTCCCGGCACGACTCGCAACGCCTGCAGCTGCACCGGGCCCAGCACCGGCGCTGCGATCGCCGCCATCTCCGGCACCAGCCAGACGTCGGAGTGCAGCGCCGTGTTGACCAGGACGAGCGCCGCGACGCGCTCCGGCGCCTGCACGGCGAGGTGTACGGCGACGCCGCCGCCGATGTCGTGCGCGGCGACGGCGACCTGCTCCAGCCCGATGGCGTCCATCCAGAGCAGCAGCAGCCTCGCCTGCGCAGCGAGGTCGTAGCGGTCGGCCGCCGGGCGCTCCGACCGGCCGGCGCCCAGCAGGTCGGGCGCGTAGGTGACGTGGTGGTGCTCGAGGTCGCGCTGCACGTCCCGCCACAGGTACGACGAGGTGGGGAACCCGTGCAGCAGCAGCAGCGGCAGCCCGGCGCCCGTCCCGTGCCGGACCACGTGCAGCCGGACGCCGTCGACGACGCGGTCGGCGCCGGGTATCGGGTGCTCGTCGCGCATGCCGCCTCCACGCCGATCGACAGGGCCACCGACCCTACCCGCGTGGCCGGCGACCGGTAACGTTCGGTGCACCCGCAACGCGGCGGGCGGTCACGGCCGGAGGTCGGTGCGGTGGACGGGCAGCTGGTCACCATCGAGGACGTCAAGTCCGCCCGCGCGCTCCTCGACGGCGTGTCGATCAGCACGCCGGTCGAGCACTCCCGGCAGCTGTCGAAGCTGGTCGGCGGCTCGGTCAGCTACAAGTGCGAGAACCTCCAGCGCGCCGGGTCGTTCAAGATCCGCGGCGCGTACGTGCGGATCTCCCGGCTCACCGACGCCGAGCGCAGGAACGGCGTCGTCGCCGCGAGTGCTGGCAACCACGCGCAGGGCGTCGCGCTCGCCGCGTCGCTGCTCGGCAGCACGTCGACGGTCTTCATGCCGGAGGGCGCCCCGCTGCCGAAGGTCGCCGCGACGCGGGCGTACGGCGCGGAGATCGTCATCCACGGCCGGACCGTCGACGAGGCGCTGGTCGCGGCGAAGGCGCACGCGCACGAGCAGGGCAAGGTCTTCATCCACCCGTTCGACCACCCGGACATCGTGGCCGGCCAGGGCACCATCGGCCTCGAGATCATCGAGACCGTGCCCGACGTCAGGACAGTGGTCGTGGCGATCGGCGGCGGCGGGCTCGCCGCCGGCGTCGCCGTCGCCGTGAAGGCGCACAACCCCGACATCCGCGTCGTCGGCGTACAGGCCGAGGG
>DASQMY010000429.1:0-6296 GCA_035645255.1 Mycobacteriales bacterium | reverse complement strand
CCTCCGCTCGCACCACGGCACTCACCGGGATCTTCGCCAGCCCGTCCACCGTGCCGACCGTGGTGCGGAAGGTGTGCTTCCGGAGCGTCACCCGCACCGCGGGCCGACGCCCGGAGCCGAGCGCGGCCAGCACGTCCTCCGGCACGGTGATCCCGGTGGCGGACTTGCCGGCTAGATCCAGCGTCGCGCGGAACTTCATCCCCGGCCTCCTGTTCAGTAGTGACGGTCCGGCGCGTCGGCGTACGCCACAGATCTTCGCAGGCTCCGGCCGGCTTCCTCTGGGGCGCCGCGACGTCGGCCTACCAGGTCGAGAGCGCAGCGGACGAGGTCGACCGCGGCCCGTCGGCGTGGGACACCTCCAGCCACGAGCCCGGCCGGGTGGGCGACCTACGAGCAGCGCTGCGGCCTCTTGCACGTCGACTTCCACACGCAGCGGCGCACGCCGAAGAAGAGCGCCGGCTGGTACGCCGGCGTGATCGACCGCAACGGGGTCTGACCGGGGGTCAGGCGGGCCGGGCGGTCGCCGGGACGGCGCACCGGAACACAACCGCCGGCCCGGACAAGGTGATCTCCGTCGTCGACGCCGGGACGAACGCCGACGCGCCGGGCGGCAGCGGCACCGAAGACCCTCCCGCGCTCACCGAGGCCCTTCCTTCCACGCAGAGGATGATCTCCGGTCCGCCGGAGGTGGCGCAGGCCACCCGGTCCGCCCCGACCCGCCGGCGGCGCAGGTCGAAGGCGTCCACCGGCGCCGCCCACCGCTCCCAGCCGTCGCCGGTCGGCACAGCCTGCAGCCGCCGCGCCGGTTCGGTCGCCGACCGCGCCGTGCTCACCACGAGCGCCACGTCGACGTGCTTGCTGGTGAGCCCCGCCCGCAGCACGTTGTCCGACGCGCCCATGACCTCGACGCCCAGCCCGTAGAGATACGCGTGCAGTACGCCGGCCGGCAGGTAGACCGCCTCGCCGGCGCGGAACGTCATCACCTCGAGGACGAGCGGCATGACGACCGCGGGATCTTCCGGGTAGCGCTCGACGAGTCGGGTCACCCACGTCCACGCGTCGCCGGTGGCGGCGTCGCCGGCCGCCGCCGGGTCGGCGTACCGGGCGGCAGCGGCCGCCGCGGCGTCGGCGAGCGCCCGCCGTTCTCCCGCCGGAAGGGACAGCAGCCGCCGGACCGTCTCGAGCGAGCCGTCCGTGTGGTCGTCGTCGACCACGACCGCGTCGGTGGCCGGTCCCACCTGGGCGAGCAGCCGGCGTGCCGCGGCGGGTGTGCGCAGACCGACCAGCGCGACGAACGGACCGAGCGGCACGAGCATCTCGGGCTTAGCGTACGGGTCGCGGTAGCAGCGCGCGGGATCGTCGCGCGGTACGCCGGCCGCCTCCTCGTCGGCGTAGCCGGCCGCCGCCTGCGCGGCGTCCGGGTGCAGCTGTATAGACAGCGGGGCGTCTGCCGCGAGCAGCTTGAGCAGGTAGGGCAGCCGATCCCCGTGCCGCGCGACGACGCCCGGACCGGCGACCGCGGCGCCGCTGTCGGCGAGCAGGTCGGCCAGCACCAGCTCCGTGCCGTCCGGCGTCACCAGCTGCGACGAGTCGTCGGGGTGCGCGCCCATCCAGATCTCGGCCTCCGGCCGCCCGTCCCCGGTCTCGCCGCGGAGCGCGGGCAGCAGCGTGGTAGAGCCCCAGTCGTAGCGGCGGACCGCGTTGACCATGGGGAGAACGCCGGCCACCGCCACGACCACTCCCTGCGTCCTCGAAGGGGTCGAATGCTACGTCAGCGCGATGGCTCAGGGATACGGCTCCATCGCCGGGCAGGGCGACCCCTTCGCGCGCGCGAGGAGCTCGAAGTGCCACGCCTCGTTGGCGTACCGCCGGCAGAGTCCGAAGCGCACGCCGTTGGTGTCGAGCCACCGGGCGCCTGCGGCGGGGCCTACGTCCACCGCTTCGCCGCGCACGTGGGCCGACTCGTCAGGTGGCAGCACCCATCGGCGGGCGCGCTGCGCCGAGCCGTACTTTGCGATCGCCTCGGCGTACAGACGGGCCTGGTGCTCAGCCGACCGCCAGCCCGAGGTCACCCGGAGCTCGACCCCGTCGCGGGCGGCCGCGGCGAGCGCGCGGTCGACCGCCCGGCGCAGCGGCGCGCTCAGCCTGGTGACGTTGCCCTCACCCATCGGCGCAACGGCCACCGGCTCTGCCGGGGCCCCCGCCCCGTGCTGGGTTGTCGGCGGCGGCGCGGAGGCTGAGCCGCGGCCCATCGCCTCGGTCGCCGTGAGCGCCACGCCAAGGACCAGTCCGCAACCCGCCGCGCCGAGCGCCAGCCGTCCGGTGACCTGCACGACACACCCCCTACATCCTCGGTATGCATACGGAGTATGGTCCAGATTCGGGAGTGCGGCAAGCGCGTGCGATGGGGAAATTTGCCCGTATCGGTGGACGCGCAGTGGTCACACAAGTACCGTGCGTTCACTCCAGTCACACGAGTGGAGCCCGGGGCGGACTGCCGAGTCCTGCCATCCGCCCGCGGGGATCACCAAGCTCTGGCAGGAGTGGGGAACCCGACTGGTCGCTCGCCGCGACCGAGGGGTGAAGCCGGCACCGCCGGCCGGGCACCTTCCAGCCCGAACCCGACAGCTAACCCCGCAGGCGCCGGAAGGGCGCAGGAACATGACACCCACCGACAGGCGCAGACTCCTCGTGCGCGCGGCCGGCCTGCTCGCGGCGACGACGCTTGTCAGCAGCCCCGTCGTATCGGGCACACCGCAGCCGGCGCGGTCGACGTCCGGCTCCACCTCCCAGACAGCCGCGCCGGCGATCCGGCCGGCCGTAGCGGGCCGGCGAGTTGCGCCGGTGCTCAGGCTGCAGTCCAGGGGTGCACACGTGAAATGGCTGCAGCAGAAGCTTCGGGTCGCCGCGGACGGCATCTTCGGCCCCCGCACCCGGGCGGCGGTCGTCGCCTTCCAGAAGCGCCACCGGCTCGCGATCGACGGGGTCGCCGGGCCGAAGACGCTCGCCGTCCTCGCCCGGCAGCCGGCGAAGAAGAAGACGACGTCGTGCATCGTCGGTGGCGCCCACCGGTTCCGCGACGACTGGGGCAACCCACGCAGCGGCGGGCGAACGCACAAGGGCAACGACGTCTTCGCCGCGTACGGCGCGCCGGTGCACGCGATCGCCGCCGGAGTCGTCGTCCGCTCCTACGAGTCGGGGCTGGGCGGGCGGTCCATCATCCTGCGGGTCGGCCGCACGCACTTCTACTACGCGCACAACTCCGTCAACATGGTCCGCACCGGGCAGCAGGTGGCGGTCGGGCAGGTCATCGCGCGGGTCGGCACGTCCGGAAACGCGCGCGGCGGACCCGCTCACGTGCACTTCGAGCGGTGGGACGGACCGCTCGCTACCCGCCGGGTGATCAACCCGTTCGCGACGCTGTCGGCAGTGTGCTGACGGGCTGGCCGGCGCGGTGACCGCTGCCGAGCCGGGCGGCACGGCGCGCTCCGTCGCGGTGATCGACATCGACGGAGTCGTCGCGGACGTGCGCCATCGCCTGCGCCATGTCGAGGGCCGGCCGAAGGACTGGGACGCCTTCTTCGCGGCCGCGGTGGACGACCCGCCGCTCGAGCCCGGGATCACGCGGGTGCAGGAGCTCAGCCGCGAGCACGACCTGGTCTTCCTCACCGGTCGACCCGAGCGCTGCCGCTCGGACACGGTGGCCTGGCTTACCGCGCACGGCCTCGGCGGCTGGCCGGTGAGGATGCGGCGCGAAGGCGACCGCAGGCCGGCGAGGGCGACCAAGGTGAGCGAGCTCGACCGGCTGTCCCGCTCCGCTGTCGTGGCGTTGGTCGTGGACGACGATCCTGCGGTGTGCGCCGCGCTCCGCGCCGCGGGTTACCAGGTCGAGCAGGCGGACTGGATGACCAGGCCGGCGGCGCTGGACGAGGCGCAGGAGCGGGACGGCCGCACCTGACATCAGAGGTCAGGTCGAGGGTCGGCGAGCGGTAGCCGGACGGTGACGACGGCCCCGCCGTCGCTGTGCACGCCGATGCTGCCGCCGTGCTGCACGACCGCGTCGTGCGCGATCGCCAGCCCGAGACCCGATCCGGGTGTTCCGCGCGCCGCCGTCGAGCGGTAGAACCGGTCGAAGACGTACGGTGCGTCCTCGCCGGCGATCCCCGGCCCCTGGTCGCGCACGACGAGCGTCCCGCCGCTGAGCGTCACCGACACCTGGCCGCCCGGCGGGCTCCACTTGGCGGCGTTGTCGAGCAGGTTGGTGACCGCCCGCTCCAGCACCGCGGCGCGGCCGAGCACCGGCGTCGGCTCCAATGCCTCCACGAACCGGACGTCGGGTGCCCGGCGTCGGGTCCGCCGTACCGCTCGCGTCACGACGTCGGCCAGGTCGAGCCGAACCGGCTCGTCCGGCACCTCGTCGCCACGCGCGAGCTGCGTCACGTCGGCGACGAGCGCGGTCAGCTCCTCGAGCTGCTCGGTCAGGTCGCGGACGAGCGCCCGGCGGTGGTCGGCGGGGAGCGAGCGCGTGGGGTCGGCGTCCGACCTGGCCAGCAGCTCGATGTTGGTGCGCAGGCTCGTGAGCGGTGTGCGCAGCTCGTGCCCGGCGTCCGCGACGAGCTGCCGCTGCCGTCGCTGGGACGCGTCCAGCGCGGTGAGCATCGCGTTGAAGCTGCGTCCCAGCCTGGCGATCTCGTCCGTACCGGAGATCGCGATGGTGGCGCTCAGGTCCTGTGTCTCGGCGACGTGCTCCGCTGCCTGCGTCAGCCGGTCCACCGGCGCGAGGCCGGTCCTCGCGACGACGAGACCGGCGTAGGCCGCCGCGGCGATACCGGCGAGCGAGGCGAGCAGCAGGATCCCGCGCAGCCGCCGCAGCGTCGACTCGAGCTCGCTCAGCGACCGGAACACCTGGATCGCACCGCCCGCCGGGCGGTTGACCGTGGCGATCCGGACCTCGCCGCCGCGCAGCCGCGCGGTGCGGATGCTGTCCTTGCGCTCCTCGCGGGCGACCTCGAGCTCGGTCGCGTCGACCGGCACGTCCACCGGCGACGCGGTCGTCGTGCCGTCCTCGTTCACGCCGCGCCAGGAGACCTGCAGCGGGCCGATCAGCACCGGACCGGACGGCGTGATGATCGTCGGCGCGGTGGCCAGCTGGCGCGCCTGGGTGCGCAGCGTCTCGTCGAACTGCGCCGTCAGCGACGCCCGCGCGGTCATGTAGGCGAGGCCGGCGACCATGGCGACCGCGGCGGCGACGGCGACCGCGACCAGCAGCGCGAGCCGGCGACGCAGGCTCACTCCGGCGCCGCGCGCAGCACGTAGCCGACGCCGCGCACGGTGTGCACCAGCCGCGGCTCGCCGTCGCCCTCCAGCTTGCGCCTGAGGTAGCTCACATAGACCTCGAGCGAGTTGGAGCTGGTCTCGAAGTCGAACCCCCAGACCCGCTCCAGGATGACGCTGCGCTGGAGCACGAGCTGCGGGTTGCGCAGGAAGAGCTCGAGCAGCGCGAACTCGGTGCGGGTCAGCATGACCTCGCGCTCGCCGCGATGCACCCGGAAGCTGGCGAGGTCGAGCGACAGGTCCGCGTAGGTCAGCAGGCCGCCCGGCTGCGGGCCGGCCGACGTCCGGCGGAGCAGCGCCCGCAGGCGCGCGAGCAGCTCGGCCAGCGCGAACGGCTTGACCAGGTAGTCGTCCGCCCCGGCGTCGAGTCCGCTCACCCGGTCGGCCACGCCGTCGCGCGCGGTCAGCATCAGCACCGGCACGTCGTCCCCGCGGGCCCGCAGCCGCCGGCACGTCTCCAGACCGTCCAGCCGCGGCATGAGCACGTCGAGGACGACGGCGTCCGGCCGGCGGGCGGCGATCTGCTCCAGCGCCTGCACGCCGTCGGCGGCCATGGCGACGTCGTAGCCCTCGAAGAGCAGTGACCGCTGCACCGCCTCGCGGACCGCGGGCTCGTCGTCGACCACCAGGATCTGCACGCCCCCAGTATCCGGAGGTTGCCTGAGAAGTTGCTGAGGGCGCCGGTGCGCAGCGTGTCGGTCGGTTCAGCCGCCCAGCGGGGCGAGTGCCCCGAGCAGCGGCGCGGCCTTCGCATGCGCCTCGGCCACCTCCGCCGCCGGTTCGCTCCCCCAGGTGATGCCGCCACCGGTCCACAGGTGGATCTCGCCGTCGCACACGGCGAACGTCCGGATCGTCAGGCCGAGCCGGACGGTGCCGTCCGCGTCGATCCAGCCGAGCGCGCCCATGGACGGCCCGCGGCCGACCGGCTCGATCCGGTCCACCAGGTCGATCGCGGCGATCTT
>DASQMY010000428.1:0-44180 GCA_035645255.1 Mycobacteriales bacterium | reverse complement strand
GCCCGTGTACGACGCGCCGTCGCCGGTCGCCGCGACGACACCGACCTGCCGCTTGGCGTGCTGCTCGTCGGCGGCGGTCAGCCGGCCGACCACCTCGGCTGCGGTGCAGCCGTCGCGGAGCAGCGCCAGGCCGTCGGGGCGGTAGGCCAGGTTCGCGTACGACTGCGTCGCGATCGCGCCGACACCGGCCTCGGCGGCCGGGACGGCGTTGCCGACGGCGAGGAACTTGGACGCGACGGCCACGCCGAGCTCGCTGCCGTCAGGCGACCGGGCGACGATCGAGAAGGTCATGGACCGACCCTATTGGGGCCGACCGCGCGGAGTTGGCATTGTTTCGGCACCGTCCGGTCAGCCGAGCGGTTCGAGGACCTCGATGCGTACCTGCTTGACGCCGGTGTAGCCGAGCACCCGGGCGCCGGCTGCCGACATGTCGAGGATGCGGTCCGAGCCGCCGGCGTACGGGCCGCGGTCGTTGACCAGGACGGTGACCGCGCGGCCGTCGGCGGTGCTGACCCGGACGACCGTGCCGAGCGGCACGAGCAGCATCGCGGCGGTGAACCGCTCCGGGTCGTACGGCGCGCCGCTCGCCGTCGGCCGGCCCACGAAGCCCGGGCCGTACCAGGACGCCTCGCCGGTGAACACCCGGCCGGTCGCCCGGTACCCGGGCGGGAACGCCGACCCGGCCGCCTCGATCGCCGCGATCACCGGCGCCTCGGCGGTCGCGGCGCGCCGGCCGCGCACGTTGACGGCCGGCTGGATCGGCTGTACGGCGACGCTCACCTCGCGCGACTGCGTGTCGAGCACCAGGCGGTGCACAGTAATCTCGGCGAGCACCACCTCGTCTGCGACGAACGCCGCTTCCGCCTGCGTGAGCAGCCGGCGCGCCTTGTCCTGCAAGGCGTAGACCCGTCGGGCGCGGGCCAGGGTCTCGCCGCGGCCGGCGGCCACCTGCTCCCGCAGCTTCTGCACCGCGGCACCCTCGGCCCGCAGCTCGCGGACCAGCTGCTCGTCGGACCGGACGCCGTCCCGCTGGACGTTGGCCAGCACCGACAGCCGGCGACCGTCGCCGCCGAGCAGCATCGCCGTCACCGGGTCGCGCGGTCCGTTGATGTAGATGTCGCGGAGCCGGTCGCCGAGCGCCTCCTGCGCGTCGGCGTACCGGTCCGCGGCCGCGTCGACCTGCCGGCGGGCGTCGATCGCCCGGGCGACCGACTGCATCACGTCGTCGGCGGCCCGCTCGGCCTCCCGGGTCGCGTCCGCGAGCGCCTCGGCGATCCGACCGACCGGTACCGGCGCGTCGTCGGCTCGCGCGCCGGTCGGCAGCAGCACGCCGGCGACCAGCGCGCAGACGACCGACAGCGCGGCGCGGCGGGGTCGGGCCAGGACGCGGATCACCCCTGGAACGTCGACCGGACCGGCGCCGATCTTGACCCGTGGGGCGGTGCAGACGCGGTGCGGCGCGCGCTAGAGTTGGAACCGGTTTCAGGCAGTCCTACTGGAGGCGAGCACATTGCGCATCGGAGTCCTGACCGGAGGCGGCGACTGCCCCGGACTCAACGCGGTGATCCGCGCCGTCGTCCGCAAGGGGACGGACGTCTACGGCCACGAGATCGTCGGCTTTCGCGACGGGTGGCGCGGCCCGCTCGAGGGCCAGACGATCCCGCTCACCGTTGCGTCCGTGCGCGGCATCCTGCCCCGCGGCGGCACGATCCTCGGCTCGTCGCGCACCAACCCGTTCAAGATCGACGACGGCGTCGAGCGGATCAAGAAGAACCTCGCCGACCAGGGCATCGACGCGCTCGTCGCGATCGGCGGCGAGGACACCCTAGGCGTCGCGAACAAGCTGCACGCCGAGGGCGTGCACGTCGTCGGCGTACCGAAGACGATCGACAACGACCTCAACGCGACCGACTACACGTTCGGGTTCGACACCGCTGTCAACATCGCGATGGAGGCGATCGACCGGCTGCACACCACCGCCGAGTCGCACCACCGCGCGCTGATCGTCGAGGTGATGGGGCGGCACGCCGGCTGGATCGCCCTGCACGCCGGGATCGCCGGTGGCGCCAACGTCATCCTGATCCCGGAGCAGCCGTTCGACATCGACAGGGTCTGCGAGTACATCGACCACCGCTTCAAGACCAACTACGCGCCGATCGTCGTCGTCGCCGAGGGCGCCGTGCCCAAGGAGGGCACCATGGCGACCAAGGAGGGCGAGCTCGACGCGTTCGGGCACGTCCGGCTGCAGGGCATCGGCGCCACGCTGGAGCAGGAGATCGGCCAGCGCACCGGCAAGGAAGCGCGGCACACCGTGCTCGGCCACATCCAGCGCGGGGGCACGCCGACGGCGTTCGACCGGGTGCTCGCGACCCGCTTCGGACTGGGCGCCATCGACGCGGTGCACGAGGGCAGCTGGGGGATGATGGCCGCGCTGCGCGGCACCGACATCGTCCTCGCGCCGCTCGCCGAGGCGGTCGGGACGCTCAAGACCGTGCCGATCGAGCGCTACCAGGAGACCGAGGTCTTCTTCGGCTGAGCTCAGCTGGAGTCGCGCACCACCAGCTCGGTGGGGAGTACGACGGTCGAGCGCGGCCGCGACCGGTCGTCCAGCTCGTCGATGAGGATGCGACCCATGGCGGCGCCCATCGCCTCGATCGGCTGGCGCACCGTCGTCAGGGCCGGCTCGGTGAACCGGATCGAGTCGTCGAAGCCGACGAGCGCCACGTCGCCTGGCACCCGGCGCCCCGCCGCGCGCAGCGCGCGCAGCGCGCCGACCGCCATGAGATCCGACGCCGCGAAGACCGCGTCGACGTCGGGTGTGCGCGCCAGCAGCTCGCGCACCGCCTGGTCGCCGGACGCCTCGGTGAAGTCGCCGGTCACGACCAGGGCGGCGTCCCGCGGGAGCTCCGACTCGCGCAGCGCCCGGTCGTAGCCGCGGAGGCGGTCGACGCCGGCCGACATGTCGGCCGGGCCGGTGATGGTGGCGATCCGCCGGCGGCCGCTGGCGACCAGGTGGCAGACCGCCTCGTGCGCGCCCACCTCGTTGTCCGCGTCGACGTAGCTGACCGCCGCCGACCTCGGCGGCCGGCCGCCGATGACCGCCGGGAGCCCGGCCTGGATGACGTGCTTGGCGAGCGGGTCGTCGCCGTGCAGCGAGATCAGCAGCACTCCGTCGACGTGGCCGCCGCGCAGGTAGTGGCCGAGCCGCGCCCGCTCCTGCGGCGACTGCCCCATCAGCAGGATGAGCTGCAGCGGCGTGTCGGCGAACGCCTGGCTGACGCCGCGGACCATCCGGCCGAAGAACGGGTCGCCGAAGACCCGCTCGTCCGGTTCGGACACCACGAGTGCCACCGAGTCGCTGCGCCTGGTGACCAGGCTGCGGGCAGCCCGGTTCGGCCGGTAGCCGGTGAGGGCCACCGCCGCCTGCACCGCCTCGCGCGCGGACGGGCTGACCTTGGGCGAGTCGTTGACGACCCGCGAGACGGTCGCCCGCGAGACGCCCGCCAGAGCGGCGACGGCGTCGAGCGTCGGCGGGCCGAGCGCGTCCATCGGGGCCACCGGCCGCGTTCGGGGCGGGGCCGGCGCGGTGCTCCTGTCGTCGTCTGCTGGCACGTCGCCGCCTTCGCTAAAGGTCCGGGTCCACGAGCCCGTTGCGGGCGATCACACCGGCGTACCAGGCGGCGCTGTCCTTCGGGATCCGCCGCTGCGTCGGGAAGTCGACGAAGACGATGCCGAAGCGCTTGGCGTAGCCCTCCGCCCACTCGAAGTTGTCCAGCAGCGACCAGAGGTAGTAGCCGCGCAGGTCGACGCCCTCGGCGATCGCCTGGTGTGCGGCGCGCACGTGCTCGTCGAGGTAGCGGATCCGCTCGGGGTCGTTGACCTCGCCCTCGGGGTCGCCGTAGTCGTCGAACGCCGCGCCGTTCTCCGTGATGACCAGGGCTGTGCCGGGGTACTCGCGGTGCACCCTGGTGAGCACAGCGTGCAGCCCGCGCGCGTCGACGTCCCAGCCCATCGCGGTGACCCTGCTGCCGTCGAGCACCGTGACCGCATCCGCTCCGGGGTACTGGGTCGGTGCGTCGGACGGCGGGCCGGCCCGCACCGTCATCGGGGTGTAGTAGTTGACGCCGAGGACGTCGATCGGCGCGCCGATGGCCGCCTCGTCGCCGTCGCGGACGTGACCGAGTCCGGCCACCTCGTCGATGTCGGCGCGGACGTCGTCGGCGTAGCGGCCGCGCAGCAGCGGGTCGAGGAAGATCCGGTTCTGCAGGCCGTCGACCCGCCGAGCGGTCTCCTGGTCGGCAGCGGAGTCGGTCGCGGGGGAGACCGGGTAGAGGTTCAGCGTGATGCTGACCTGTGGAGTGCCGGGGCCGGCCCGCAGCACCGGCACGGCGAGCCCGTGCGCCAGTAGCAGGTGGTGCGCGGCGACCAGCGAGCCGGCGCGGTCGGCGACGCCGGGCGCGTGGTTGCCGAGCCCGTAGCCGAGGAACGCCGACACCCACGGCTCGTTGAGCGTCGTCCACATGCTCACCCGGTCGCCGAGTGCCGCGCGGACGATGCCGGCGTACTCGACGAAGCGCTCGGCCGTGTCGCGGGACTGCCAGCCGCCGGCGTCCTGCAGGGGCTGCGGCAGGTCCCAGTGGTAGAGCGTCAGCGCCGGTGCGATCCCGTGCTCCAGCAGGCCGTCGACCAGTCGCTGGTAGAAGTCGAGGCCCTGCTGGTTGACCGCACCGCTGCCGGCCGGTTGCACCCGCGGCCAGGCAACCGAGAAGCGGTAGCCCTTGAGGCCGAGCCCGGCCATCAGCTCGAGGTCCTCGGCCCACCGGTGGTAGTGGTCGGCCGCGGTGTCGCCGGTGTCGCCGTTTCGCACCTTTCCCGGGGTGTGCGCGAACGTGTCCCAGATCGACGGACCGCGGCCGCCGTCCCGCGCACCACCTTCGACCTGGTACGCCGCCGTAGCGGCGCCCCACACGAATCCCGTGGGGAACGTGAGCTCCATGCACCCTCCGTGGTTGCGACACCCGCGCCGACTGCACCGTACTGGCAGCGCGCCGGATCGGTATGCCGCCGGTCCGACCCTCACCCACCGATCGGCGAATGGCTACCGCTTTCGGCGAACCCGGCCGCCGGTAGTCTTGGATCGTGACTGTTCACCTCGAGCGCTGGCGCTCACTCCCCGCGGCGCAGCAGCCGGGCTGGCCGGACCAAGAGGCCCTGGCAGCCGTGACGGCCGAGCTGTCCGGCGTACCGCCGCTCGTCTTCGCCGGCGAGTGCCGCACGCTGACCGCGCGGCTGGCCGCGGTCTCCCGCGGTGAGGCGTTCCTGCTGCAGGGCGGCGACTGTGCCGAGACGTTCGCCGCCTTCAACGCCAACCAGATCCGCGACAAGCTCAAGACGCTGCTGCAGATGGCTATCGTGCTGACGTACGGCGCGGCGCTGCCGGTCGTCAAGGTCGGCCGGATCGCCGGGCAGTTCGCCAAGCCGCGCAGCGCAGCGACCGAGCTGGTCGACGGCGTCGAGCTGCCGTCGTACCGCGGGGACGCGGTCAACGACCTGGCGCGCACCCTCGAGGCGCGTACGCCGGATCCGCGCCGCCTGATGCGGACCTACCACCAGGCGGCTTCGACGCTCAACCTGCTGCGCGCCTACGCGACGGGCGGCTTCGCCGACCTGCACCGGGTGCACGCCTGGAACAAGGACTTCGTGCTCCGCAGCTCGGCGGGCGTGCGCTACGAGCGGCTCGCCGGCGACATCGACCGCGCGCTGGGGTTCATGCGCGCCTGTGGGATCAACGTCGACACCATGCCGACCGCGCACGAGATCGAGCTCTACGTCAGCCACGAGGCGCTGCTCCTCGACTACGAGGCGGCACTCGTCCGACGCGACGACTCGACCGGCGACATCCTCGGCACCAGCGGGCACATGCTGTGGATCGGCGAGCGCACCCGCGACCTCGACGGCGCGCACATCGAGCTGCTCTCCCGGCTGACCAACCCGGTCGGCGTCAAGCTCGGGGCGGGCGCCACCGGCAAGGACGCGCGGGCGCTCTGCGAGCGGCTCAACCCGGACAACGTGCCCGGGCGGCTCACCCTGATCACGCGCTTCGGCGCGGACCGGGTGCGCGACCTGCTGCCGCCGGTGGTGGACGACGTCCGGGAGAGCGGCGCGAGCGTCGTGTGGGCGTGTGATCCCATGCACGGCAACACGTTCGAGTCGGCCAACGGCTACAAGACGCGGTCCTTCGACCGGGTGCTGGACGAGGTGACCGGCTTCTTCGAGGTGCACCGGGGCCTGGGCACCTGGCCCGGTGGCGTGCACGTCGAGCTGACCGGCGACGACGTCACGGAGTGCATCGGCGGCGCGGAGCAGATCAGCGAGGCCGACCTGGCCGGCCGCTACGAGACGGCGTGCGACCCGCGGCTCAACACCAGCCAGAGCCTCGAGCTAGCGTTCCTCGTCGCCGAGATGCTGCAGCGCTAGCCGGTCCGGGCGATGGCGGGAGGGCGGGTGCCGCGGGTCGTCCTCGGTGCCGCGCTCCGGATCATCCGCCGCCGCGTCGCCGCCGACCCGCTCGCGTTGCTCGCGGCGGTCGTCATCGTGCTGCTGGCGTCGGCGATCGTCGTGGCCGGGCCGGTCTACGCGTCGGCGGTCGCGTCGGGTGGGCTCCAGCGCGCACTGGCCGACGCGCCGGTGCGCACCGTCGGCGTACAGGTGAGCGGGCGCTACGACGAGCAGACCTATGCCGCGGCCAACCGCACGGTGACCGCGGCGCTGGGCGGCGCGCTGACCGGCACCGAGGCGACGACCTACCGGTCGGCGCTGTCGCAGAGCTTCGAGCTGCCGGGCACACCCGCTGGCGAGCAGCCGCGGCTGGCCGTCCTCGCGTTCGCCGACCGGCTGGCCGAGCAGGCCGACCTGCTGACCGGGGCGTGGCCGGCCGTGGCGGCGGGCGACGGACCGGTCGAGGCCGTGGTGAGCGACCGGGTCGCGGCCACGCTGCGGCTCGCCGCCGGCGACACGCTGACGGTGCGCCCGCGCCTCGACGGAGCGCCGGTCGAGGTCCGGATAGCGGGCACCTACCGGGCGCGCGACACGCGCTCGGTGATGTGGTGGGACAGCCCCCTGGAGACCGAGGGTGTCGAGACCGGCTCCTTCACCACCTACGGTCCGTTCTTCGTAGCGGAGCGCGCGTTCACCGGGCCGCTCGCGGCACGCGGCGCCAGCGCCTACTGGCGGAGCCGCCCGGCCGCCGACGCGGTCGACGTCGCCGATCTCGGCGCCCTCGCCGCGCGCGTCGGCGCACTCCCCGGCGCCGTGCGCCGGGCCGGCGGCGGGGCGAACCTCAGCGTCGCCACCGGGCTGCCCGGCCTGCTGCGCCCGGCGCAGCGCTCGCTCCTCGTCAGTCGCGGGGCGATGTTCGTCCCGACCGCGCAGGTGGCAGTGCTCGCGGCGTACGCGATGCTGCTGGCCACCGGTCTCATCCTGGAGTCGCGGCACGTCGAGACCGCACTCCTGCGGGCGAGGGGCGCGTCGGCCGGCCAGGTGGGCGTCGTGGCTGCGCTCGAAGCGGCCGTCGTCGTCGTACCGGCGACGCTGCTCGGTCCGCTCGTCGCGCTCGTCCTGGTCGGCGCACTCGAGCGGACCGGCCCGGTCGCCGACATCGGGCTGCCGCTGCAGCCGCACATCGACGCCAGGTCGTTCGGCACCGCCGGGCTCACCGCCGCCGTGTGCGCGACAGCACTCGTCGTCCCGGCGATCCTCAACGCGCGCACGTACGCCGTGGCGCGGCGGGAGCGTGGCCGCGCCCCGCTGCGGGCGCTGGTGTCCCGGGTCCGCCTCGACCTGGTGGTCGTGGCGCTCGGCGTGCTGCTGCTCTGGCAGCTGCGCCGGTACGGGTCGGGGCTCACCGAGACGTCGATCGGAGTGCTCGGCGTCGACCCGCTGCTCGTCGCCGCACCGGCCGTCGGCCTGCTCGCCGGCGCACTGCTGGTGCTCCGCCTCGTGCCGGTGCTGGCGCGAGCAGCCGATCGGTGGGCGACCGGCCGGCGCGGCCTGCCCGGACCACTGGGCGCCTGGCAGCTGGCGCGGCGCCCGAGCCACTACAGCAGGCCGGCACTGCTGCTGACCCTCGCCCTGGCGATCGGGGTCTTCGCGATCGGCTACACCAGCACCTGGCGGCAGTCGCAGCAGGACCGCGCCGACTACGCCGTCGGCGCGGACGTCCGCGTCGTGCTCGGCGCCGGGCCGCCGGCCCCGACCGCCGACGTGCCCGGCCGCCCGGACACCGTCGCGGGGGTGCGCGCGCTGATGCCGGTCGTGCGCGACCAGGTGCACGTCTCCCCGCGCGACAACGCCGGGGTGATCGCGCTCGACTCCGCCACGGCCGCGTCGGTGCTGCGCCTGCGGGACGACCTTGCCGACCGCAGCCTCGCCGAGCTGGCCGCCGGCCTCAGTGAGCCGGCCGCGTCGCCGCGGGCCGCAGCCCTGCCGGGGCAGCCGCGCCGGCTGCGGGTCGTCGTCGGCGGGGCGGAGGACGTCGCCGTGTCCGCGATCGTCCGCGACGCGGGCGGCGGGCGCTACCGGCTCCCCGCCGCACCGGCCGCCGGCGGCGCCGTCGCCACCGTGTCGACCGGTGCGGCCCACTACCCGCTGCAGCTGGCCGGACTCGAGCTCGCGCTGCCCACCGCGCGCGTCGAGCCGGACGAGCTGCTGGTCAGCATCGCCGTCCAGGCGAGCGACGCGGCGGACGGTGACGACTGGCGCGACGTCGTCACCGACGACGTGACCTGGTCCGGTACGGCGGACGTCCTCCAGGACGCGTTCGCGCAGCCTGCGGTGCGCGCGGTGACGCCGGAGAGCGGCCGGCTGGTCGTCAAGGTCAGGACCGGTGGCGGCGCGCCGCCGCGCACGCTGTCGACGTACCGCGTCTTCGCCTCCCCGCCGAGGCCGGAGCAGCCGCTGCGCGCTCTCGCGATGGACCGGCTGCTCGAGATGACCCGCCGCGAGGTCGGCGGGATCGTGCCGCTCGACATCGCCGGCAAGCGGCGCGACGTCCGGATCGTCGGCGCGCTGCGCGACGTGCCGACGCTGGACGGCGGCAGCCCTGGCCTGGTCGTCGACCTCGCCGAGCTGGCCGAGCTGCAGTACGCCGAGACCGGCGCAGTGCTCACCCCGAAGGAGTGGTGGCTGGCCACCGACGAAGGCGCCGAGGCGGCGGCCGCCGCGGCACTGACCGAGCAGCTGCCGGCGCCGGGCCCGGCGGTGCTGGACCGCGTCACCGAGGGTCGTCGGCTGAGTCGCAACCCGACCGCGGTCGGTGTGGTCGGCGGTCTGGCGATGGCGCTCGTCGCCGCCGCGCTGTTCGCGGCAGTCGGGTTCGCGGTGAGCGTCGCGGTCGCGCTCCGGCAGCGGCTGTCCGAGCTCGCCCTGCTCCGGGCGCTCGGCGTCTCCTCCCGCCAGCTGGCCGGCGGGCTCGCGGTCGAGCAGTCACTGCTGATCGGACTCAGCCTGCTCGGCGGCACGGCTCTCGGTGTGGTGTTGACGAGGGTCGTCGTGCCGGCGTTCGTGCTGACCGGCTCCGGAGCGGCGTCGGTGCCGGCTGTCCGGATCGACGTGCCGTGGCGCGTGGTCGGGATGCTCGAGCTGGTGATCGTGCTCGCGGCGGCGGCCGCGGTGCTGGTGAGCGGGCTCGCCATGCGCGAGGCAAGGGTCGGCTCGCTGCTGCGGACCGGCGGTGACACGTGAGGGGCGGCGCGCCGGTCGGCTGGCTCGCGGTGCTGAGAGCGACGCGTCGTGACCTGGCGGTGCGGCTGACCGTCGTCGTCCTCGTCGGCCTCACGGCGATATTCGTCGCCGGTGCGCCGCGCCGCCTCGACGCCATGGCCGACCGGGGGCTGCGCGCCGCGCTGGGCGACGGTGGACCCGCGGGCCGCGAGCTGCAGCTCGACACCATCGACTGGATCGAGCCGGGCGGCCCGGCCGACCCGCTGGCGCGCGTCGCGGAGCGCAGCCGGCGCGACCTCGAGGTGGTGCCGGCCGGGCTGCGCTCGAAGCTGGTGCAGCGGCACCTGGTCATCGACAGCGCCCGGCACGACCTCCAGTCGCTGCCGGGCAGGCGCAAGCCGCCGTACCAGCGCTACCTCACGCTGCGCAGCCAGCTCGGTGCGGGCGAGCGGATCCGGTACGTCGACGGCCGCCCGCCGCAGCCGACCGACGACAGCATGACTGTCGCGGGCAGCGCCGGGGCGGAGTCGGCGGCGGCGGTCGTCGAGATCGCGTTGTCCGCCGACAGCGCGCGGCTGCTCGACATGCGGGTCGGCGAGTCGTTGGTGCTGACGCCGGACAACGAGGACCAGGTGACGCGCCTGAGCGTCACGCTGCACCAGGTCGACTCGCCCACGGTCGTCCGGCTGGCCGGCGTCTTCCAGCCGGTCGACCCGGCCGACCGGTTCTGGACCGCCGACCCGTCGCTGCTGCGGCCGCTCGAGGTGGAGCGGGGCGACCGCCTCCTGGTGTTCGGGTTCGGGCTGTTCGAGCCGACGGGCTACGCCGACGTGCGCGCCGCGATGCCGCAGCTCGCCTTCAAGTATCTGTGGCGATACGAGGTGGACCCGCAGCGGGTGGACGGCGACGACATCGACTCGCTGCACGGCGACGTCGTCGAGCTGCGGACCACCACGCCGTCCTCCGGCGACTCCCGGCTGCAGCAGACCAGCACCCGGACGGGGCTGCTGACGGTGCTCGACCGGCTGCGGGTCGAGCTCTCCTTCGCCCGCTCCGTGACCGGGGTCGTCTTCATCGGGCTGCTCGGCGTCGCGCTCACCGTGCTCGCGCTGGTGGCCCTGCTGTCGGCGGAGCGGCGGCGCTCGGCGCTCGCGCTGGTCCGCGGCCGCGGCGGCTCACCGGCGCAAGTCGTCACCGGTCACCTCGTCGAGGCTGCGGCGCTCTGCCTGCCCGCCGCGCTGGTGGGGTTCCTCGCCGCGAGCCGGCTGGTGCCCGGCGGGTCGGCCGGCCAGTCGCTCGCGCTCGCGCTGACCTTCGGCGCCTGCGCCGCCCTCGTCGTGACGGCGGCCGTCGTACCCCATGCGCGCCGGCAGCTGACCGCGCTGGACCGCGGTGACCTCGTCGCCGGCGGCCTCTCGCCCCGCCGGCTGGTGCTCGAAGGGCTCGTCGTGCTCGTCGCCGTCGCCGGCCTCCTGGCGCTGCGTCGCCGCGGGCTCGATGCGCAGAGCAGCGCGCGCGCCGACGCCGGGTTCGACGTCTACCTGGCCGCCGTGCCGCTCCTGCTCGGGCTGGCCGCCGGACTCGTCGCCCTGCGGGCCTACCCTGCACCGCTCCGGGTGCTGGCGCGGCTGTCGGCGCGCCGCCGCGGCGCCGTGCCCTTCCTGGCGCTCAGCCGGGTGGCGCGCGCGCCGGCGGTGACGGCGGTGCCGCTTCTGGTGCTGCTGCTGGCGGTCGCCCTGGCGACGTTCGCCTCCGTGGTCAGGGACACCGTGACGTCGGCGCAGCGCAGCGAGGTGTGGCAGCAGGTCGGGGCCGACCACCGGATCGACGCACCGACGCCGGCGTCGCTCGGTGAGCAGTTCGACGTCGCCGACGTGCCCGGCGTGCGCGCCACCGCCAGGTCGTACGTCGAGCAGCGCGCCGCCGCGGGGCGCGGCGTGGCGAGCCGGCCGATCATCGTGGTCGCCATCGACGCGCCGGCGTACCAGGCGGTCGTCCGCGGCACTCCGCTGGACACTCCGCTGCCGCGGTCCTTCCTCGCCGGTCCGGGCGACCGCGCCGCCCGGGTGCCGATGCTGCTGTCGCAGCAGTTCGCCGCAGCGGAGGGGCTGGGCGTCGGTGATCCGGTCGCCGTGCAGGTCGGTGGCCGGCCGGTGCCCGGAGTCGTCGTCGGGCTGCGGGAGCGGCTGGCCGGAGTCGCCCCCGGCCGCGCTTTCGCCGTCCTCCCGCTGGTCAAGCTCGCCGAGCGGGTGCCGACCCGGACCACCAGGCTCTACGTGCGGGCCGACGACGGCGCCGAGTCCGCCGTCGCCGCTGCGGCGCGCACGCGGTCACCTGCCGCCGTGGTCGCGTCCCGGGCCACGCAGTACGCGAGCGCGCGGAGCGCGCCGCTGGTGTCCGGCACCGTCGGCGCCTTCACGACCGCGCTGATCGTGTCCGCGCTGTACGCCGCGCTCGGCATCGTCGTCGGTACGACGCTCACCGCCCGCGCCCGGGCGAAGGACCTCGCGTTCCTCCGCACGCTCGGGCTCGCCGACCGGCAGGCCGATGGGCTCGTCGTCGCGGAGCTCGCGCCGATGGTGGCCGTAGCGGGTGTGCTGGGCGCGCTCCTCGGCGTCGGGACCGCCGCGCTCGTCACGCCGCGGCTCGGCGTCGGCCGGCTGACCGGCTCGCTGCAGCGGGTCGTGCCGTCCGTCGACCCGGCCGCACTGGCGGCCGTCGCGGCAGCTCTCGTCGTCGTCGTGGTCGCCGCGATCGCGGTGTCCAGCGCGATCACCCGCCGTACCGACATCACCGCCACGTTGCGAGTAGGAGAGCGATGACCCTCGACTTCGACGTCCTCGGATCGCAGCCGGAGCCCGAGCAGCCCGAGCAGCCGGCGCAGTCGGCGTACGGCGCGGGTGCGGACATCGTGTGCGACAACCTGGTCAAGATCTACAAGACCGGCGGGGTCGAGGTCGTCGCGCTGCAGGGGCTCGACCTGCTCGTCGAGCCGGGCGAGCTGATGGCGATCGTCGGTGCGTCCGGGAGCGGCAAGTCGACGCTGCTGAACATCCTGTCCGGGCTCGACGAGCCGACCGCCGGAGCGGCGCGGGTCGGCTCCTACGACCTGGTCGGCATGAGCGGCGGCGAGCGGACCCGCTACCGGCGCTCGCAGGTCGGCTTCGTCTGGCAGCAGACCGCACGCAACCACCTGCCCTACCTGACCGCCGCGGAGAACGTCGAGCTGCCGATGTCGCTCGCCGGTGTGCCGCGCCGCAAGCGCCGGCCGCGCGCTCGCGAGCTGCTCGACCTGCTCGGCGTCGGCCACCGCGCGGACCACCGACCGGACCGGATGTCCGGCGGGGAGCAGCAACGGGTGGCGATCGCGATCGCGCTGGCCGGGGAGCCGGCCTGTGTCTTCGCCGACGAGCCGACCGGGGAGCTGGACACCCGTACCTCGCAGGAGGTCTTCACGGCCATGCGCACCGTCAGCGCCGACCTCGGCGTGACGATCGTCGTGGTCACCCACGATCCTCTGGTGGCGACCCAGGTGGACCGGACGGTGGCGATGCGCGACGGCCGGACGAGCACGGAGACCTTCCGGCGCGCCCATGACCACGAGGGCGAGGTGCGGTTCGTGGCCGAGGAGTTCGCCGTGCTCGACCGGGCCGGTCGGGTGCAGCTGCCGCGCGAGTATCTCGACGCGCTCGAGCTCGAGCGCCGCGTCCGGCTCGCGCTCGAGCCGGACCACATCGGGATCTGGTCCGACGACCGGAGCGGCCGGCCGGACGGCGGCCGGCGTGCGTGACTTCGCAGCAGTGCCGGCAGCACGGCTGTACGACGATCCACTGGCCGGCGAGGCGCTGCGGACCGAGGCGCTGTGCAAGGACTACCAGCTCGGCGACTCGACAGTGCATGCCGTCAGGGACGTCACCCTCTCGGTCGACCAGCAGCGGCTCGTCGCGCTGCACGGCCGGTCCGGCTCCGGGAAGACCACGCTGCTCAACCTCGTCGGCGGGCTGGACGAGGTGACGTCCGGCCGGGTGTGGGTCGGCGGCAGCGAGGTGACCGCGATGGGCCGCGACGAGCTGCTCGCGATGCGGCGCGGGTCGGTCGGCTTCGTCTTCCAGTCGTTCGGGCTCATCCCGATCCTGACGGCCGCGGAGAACGTCGGGGTGCCGCTCCGGCTGACCCGGACGGAGCCGGGCGAGCGGGCCGAACGGGTCCGGGCGCTGCTCGCGATGGTCGGGCTGGAGGACCGCGCCGACCTGCGGCCGAACGAGCTGTCCGGCGGCGAGCAACAGCGCGTCGCGATCGCCCGCGCGCTGGCCGGCCGGCCGCGGCTGCTGCTGGCCGACGAGCCGACCGGGCAGCTCGACTCGGCGACCGGGCTGCACATCATGACGCTGCTGCGCGAGCTGCTCGTGGCGCAGGGGGTGACGGTGGTCGTCTCCACCCACGACCCGCAGCTGATCGAGCTCGCCGACCGGGTCATCGAGCTGGCCGACGGGCAGGTCGTCGCGGACAGCGGCTGACCGGGCGAACGGCGGGCGTTACGGTGGGCGTCCCCTGAGTGCAGGAGCCGCCGGTGCGCCGAGTCGAGCTGCGCAGCGACACGTTCACCCGGCCGACGCGTGCGATGCGGCACGCGATGGCGACCGCGGTCGTCGGTGACGACGTCTACGGCGAGGACCCGACGGTCAACGAGCTCGAGCAGACGGTCGCCGGGATGTTCGGCATGGCGGCTGCGGTGTTCATGCCGACCGGCTCGATGGGCAACCAGGTCGCGCTGCAGCTGCTCGTCCCGCCGGGCGACGAGCTGCTGACCGACGCAGACGCGCACGTCGTCACCTACGAGCTGGGCGCTGCCGCGCGGTACGGCGGCATCCAGACCCGCACGGTCGTCGCGGACCGCGGTGTGCTCGACCCGGCCGTCGTCGCGGCGCAGGTCCGGCCGGACGGCTGGGGCACCGTGCCGACCCGCGCCGTCTCCGTCGAGAACACGCACAACCGCGGCGGCGGCGCCGTCTACCCGTTCGAGACGCTGGCGGCCGTCGGCTCGGTCTGCCGCGACGCGGGCGTCGCGCTGCACTGCGACGGCGCCCGGCTCTGGCACGCCGCGGTCGCGCAGGACCGCCCGCTGCCGGCGTACGGCGCGCTGTTCGACACCCTGATGGTGTCGGTGTCCAAGGGGCTCGCCGCGCCGGTCGGGTCGCTGCTGCTCGGCGGCGCCGACCTGATGGCGGAGGCGCGCGCGGTGCGCAAGCGCCTCGGCGGCGGCATGCGGCAGTCCGGCGTGCTCGCTGCGGCCGCACTCGTCGCCGTACGCGACAACGTGGGGCGGCTGGCGGACGACCACGCCCGCGCCCGCCGGCTCGCAGTCGCCTGCGCAGACGCGGCTGCGGGGGTCGTCGACGTCGACGCGGTCGAGACCAACATCGTGGTGGTCGACCTCGCCGGCCACCCGTTGGACGCGCGCGACTTCGCGGCCCGCGCCGCGGACCGCGGCGTGCACGTCGGGCTGCTCGCGCCGCAGCGGGTCCGGCTGCTCACCCACCTCGACGTGGACGACGACGACATCGCCTACGCCGCGGACGTGCTGGCCGGCGTTCTCCAGTCATGACTTGCGGAGCGACGGCATGGTCACCCTGCCGCCGCGGCGTCGTCGATCAGGCCGCCGGAATGCCCTGCGGCGCAAGGGTTCTGCCTGGCCGACAGTGCTGATGCGTCCGCACGTCGGAACGGCAGCGGGTGCCGGCTCGATGAGCCGGCACCCGCAGGTCGGCGGACGCCCGGAGGGGTCCCGCCCGCCGCGCTCTACTTGGTGCGCGACCGCTCGACGTCCTTGAAGTTGCTGATGGTGCCGCCCGAGCAGCCGAGTGGGCTCGGCGATTCGCAGGACGCCTGGATCCACGCCATCGGGCCCATCACGCCGCCCATCGTCGCGCTGCGGACGCTCGACGTCGACGAGAACGTGCTGGTCGTGCCGCCCTCGGAGTAGCTGTACTCGTAGCTCTCCCGGCGCACGTCACCGATTCCGGTCCACGTCGTGTCGATCCGCGGCCGCCCGACGACGCCGGCGTGCCCGCCGAGCTCGAGCTGTCCGTTCACCGAGGCGAAGCCGAGCTTGCGGTCGATGACGACGCCGTCGCCGGGCTTCTCGAGGATCAGCCGCTGGATGAACCGGACGCCCAGAGCGGTGCAGTTGGGGTCGGGCTCCGGCTCGGGCTTGGCGAACCCGTGCCCACCGCCGCCCTGCGGGAGGAAGCCCGGCTCGCAGTCGAAGTCGACGATCTCGCCGTACACCTCGGGGTTGCCCCTGGAGATCTCGTACACGGACAGGCTGCCGACGTGCACGTTGCCGGTCACGGGGACGGTGCCGCGCGGGATCGGGTTGCCGGCGGCGTCGTGGTCCACCTGGATCCAGTTGGCACTGGCGGTCTTGCCCGTCGTGCGCGAGTAGAACGACGAGCCGGCGCTGGCCGGTGCGGCGAGCAGCGCGACGGTTACCGGCGCGGCGATCGCAGCGGTGGCGAGCCGGCGGCTCATGGTGCTGTTGAACATGAAGTCCCCCTCCAGGGCGTGGTGCATCGAGCCCGCGGCGGTCGCCGCGCAGCCGGTACTGCAGGTGTCAGTCCTTGCGGGTGTGCAGCCGAGCGACGACGACCGCGCCGACGCGGTCGCCCTGGGTGAGCCCCATCGCGATGCCCATGGGGTAGTGGATTCCGCCGTAGAGCCGCGACTTCGCGGCCTCCGCCGCGGCCTCGCGGAACGACGTGAACGACCGCTGCGTGACGGTCGTCAGACCGGACGCCACGTGCTTGTCGACGAACGGCCGCTCACCGAGCAGATCGGTCAGCACGGTCGCGACCGCGTTCGAGGCGACCGAGTGGCCGGAGGTGTACTCCGGGAACTGCGGCGTGTTGACCCAGGTCACCCAGGCGGCGTCGATGTGCCGGCGGACGTAGGTCGACGGGCGCAGCAGGTTGGTGCGGTACTTCTCCGTCCAGCAGGAAAGGAACGCGTCGGCGAGCGTGACGCCGGCGCGTGCGTACGCCTCGACCAGCTCCGCCAGGTTGAGTGCATGCTGCTCGGCGAACTGGGTCACGATCAGCAGCCAGTGGCCGGCCGGCAGGCCCGACAGCAGCGGGTTGTCCGTCCAGAACCGGGCGATTCCGCGGGTCTCGTCGGTGTTGTGCAGCACGACCTGGTCGTAGACCGTCTTCGCCTGCGCGAAGAACGCCGACGCCGGGTCCTCGGAGTACGGCGCGGGCTGGGGGTCCGGCGGGCACTCGTCGCACGTGGCGAGGACGAACGGCCGCACCTCCGCCCAGTACGGCTCGATCGCCATACCGAAGTTCGGATGGGTCGGCACCCACTTGTCGGGGCCGACCGGCGGCGCGTAGGCGCGGCCGCGGATGCCGGCGTAGCCGTCCAGGGCCGCCCACTCGGCTATCGCCGCGCCGACCCGCCGGCCATGCGCCTGCGAGGCGTCGAGCACGGCCGCCGGCACCCGCACCGAGCGGCGCGCGGCCAGCGTCTGCGCATGGTGCGCGGCGATCGCGTCGCGCGACGGCGCAGTCGCGGCTGCGAAGACCGCGCCGGCCACGGTGGCAACGGCGGTCGACAGGGCGGTCGGCCAGTCGTACTTGGCGTTCTTGACCGGCCGCGGCATGTCCGGCATGCCGGTGAGCTGGCCGGCGAGCGATCGGTGCGCCGGCATGCCGTCGACCACCGACTCGTACATCGCGACCGAGCAGTAGGCGTACGCGCGGGCGGCTGCCGGCGGGGTCAGCCCTTCGGTGCGCACGACCTCGTACAGCGCGCGCAGCCAGCCGGTCGCTACGGTGACGTCGTAGCTCGCGGTGGCCGGACTGCCGCCACCCCAACCGCCGCTGCTCGTCGCCGCAGCAGCCGGCCAGGCGGTCGTGACGGCCGCGAGCGCTGCGGCGCCGCCGACTCCGCCGATGAACGCCCGGCGGCTCAGCCCGATGCCGTCCGAACCTGTTTGCGCGCATGCGTCAGACACTGACATGACGTGTTCCCCCGCCCGCCCCGGGCGGCACATCCGTGCGCCGCCAACTGCTGCATGAGACGCCGGCGCGGGGCGGTGCGTTGCCGAAACGGACTGAATTTTCTCAGCGCACCGAGATCTCCGGGGACGTACGGCCCAAAATCACCGGTATCGTCCGCACCGCCTCGCTCAGCTCGACGAGGTCGACCTCGGTCAGCGCCTGCGGACCGTCGCACAGGGCGGTCTCCGGGTGCGGGTGCACGTCCACCATCACCGCGTCCGCGCCGACGGCCATCGCGGCGCGGGCGAGTGGCACGACGAGGTCCTTGCGCCCCGCGGAGTGCGACGGGTCGACGACGATCGGCAGATGGCTCATCGACCGCACCATCGGCACCGCCGAGATGTCGAGGGTGTTGCGGGTCGACGGGTCGAACGACCGGATACCTCGCTCGCACAGCACGACCTGCAGGTTGCCGCGCTGCGCTATGTACTCGGCGGCCATCAGCCACTCCTCGAGCGTCGCGGACAGACCGCGCTTGAGCATCACCGGCTTGTCGGTGGAGCCGACCGCCTGCAGCAGCGAGAAGTTCTGCATGTTGCGCGTGCCGACCTGCAGCATGTCGGCGTACGACGCGACGAGCTCGACGTCGCGCGCCTCGACCACCTCGGTGACGACCGGAAGCCCGGTCTCGGACCGCACGTCGGCGAGGATCTTCAGCCCGGCCTCGCCCAGCCCCTGGAAGGCGTACGGCGACGTCCGCGGCTTGAACGCGCCGCCGCGGAGCAGGGTCGCGCCGGCACGCTTGGCCATCTGGGCGGCGGCCAGCGTCTGGTCGGCGGTCTCGACCGCGCACGGGCCGGCGATCAGCGTGAACGTCGACGGCCCGATCGGCACGCCGCCGACCACGATCGTCGACGTCTCCGGGTGGTGCTCACGGGAGACGAGCTTGTACGGCTTGGAGATCCGGATGACCTCGGTGACGCCGGGCAGGCTGGCCAGGTTGAGCGACTGGAACTGCGCGACGTCCCCGACCAGACCGATGATGGTCCGGGACACGCCACGGCTCACGAACGCCGAGCCGCCGGCGGTCTCGACCAGCGAGACCACGCCGGCCACCTCGTCAGCGGGTGCGTCGGGACGCATGACGACGACCATCTTCAGTTCCTTCCGGGGCAGACCAAGCAGCCCCGGGCAGTTGGCCCGGGGCTGAGTGTCGGTGGGGTCTCGCTACGCGGCAGCGTGCGCACCCGCACCGGGAGATCCCGGGCGGTACGCATACCAAAAGGTCGCCGCGTGCGAAGTCATGCGCGCAGGGTAGCGCACGCCGCTCACCGGCCGCGAAACCAAACCGGTCTCGGCGAGGTAACGCCGCGAGGTGAGAGGTCACTTCCTTCAGCGGAAGAGCGGGTTTTCACCACGCCCCGGCCTGGTATGTGGCTGTTGCGAGTCTTCCTGACCCAGGACTCGTCTCCGCGGTCGCCACCCACGGAAAAACCGGGTCTGCAACCGCAGACCGGGACGGCGTGGACGGACAGGACGCGAGTCGTACACAGACCCCCGGAAGGAGTCGGCATGACTGTCGACACACAGCAGATGCGCAACTGGATCGGTCAGACGGCGTACGACGCCGACGGCGACAAGATCGGCAAGATCGACGACATCTACCTCGACGAGGAGACCGGCAAGCCGGAGTGGCTGGCGGTCTCGACCGGCATGTTCGGCTCCAAGGTCAGCTTCGTCCCGATCACCGGCGCCTCCAGCCAGGGCGACGACGTCCGCCTGCAGTTCTCCAAGGAGCAGGTGAAGGGTGCACCGACCGCTGAGCCGGACGGCGCGCTGTCGCAGCAGGAGGAGGCGGACCTCTACCGTCACTACGGCATGAACTACTCCGAGTCGCGCTCCGACTCGGGCCTGCCGGAGGGCGGCACCGCCTACACCGGCGACACGCAGCAGAAGAGCCGCACCACCAGCGGTCACGACAACGCGATGACCCGCTCCGAGGAGGAGCTGCGCGTCGGCAAGACCCAGCACGAGGCCGGCCGCGTGCGGCTGCGCAAGTGGGTCGAGAACGAGCGCGTCACGCAGACCGTCCCGGTGACCAAGGAGCGGGTCACGGTCCAGCGCGAGGCAGTCGACTCGGGCAACATCGGCGACGCGATGGACGGCCCGGAGATCACCGAGAACGAGTTCGAGGTGACCGTGCACGAGGAGCGCGCGGTGGCCGAGACCGAGGTCGTTCCCAAGGAGCGGATCCGGCTCGACAAGGAGCGCGTCACCGAGGAGGAGCAGATCTCTGCCGACCTCCGCAAGGAGCGGGTAGAGGTGGACGACGAGTCCGGCGTGACTCGTCGCTAGGAGGCAACCAGAGGCCGACGAAGGGGCGCACCCGCACGGGAGCGCCCCTTCGGCGGCACAGCGCACCGGAGGTGCACATGGACAGAGACAACGAGGACCGGTTCGAGCGGTCCGGCGTAGGAAGCCGACCGGTCGAGACCCGCGGTGCCGACGTACGTGTCCGTCGCGGCGGCAACGACGTCGGCGTACGCGAGGCGCACCGTCGCTTTGGCGGCATCGACGTCCCGGCGGCGGTCGCCGGCACGCTCGCCGCCCTGGGCATGTCGGTGCTGCTGGGCGGCCTGCTCGCCGCCGCAGGACTCCTGCGGTACGGCGACGACGTGGCGGACACCGCCGGGGCACAGGACGAGACGGCGCTCGCGACGGGGGCGGCGATCACGGCGCTGCTCATCGCGCTGCTGTCGACCGCGTTCGGCGCCTGGGTGGCCGGCCGGATGGCCCGCTACGACGGCGGCCGCAACGGCATCCTGACCGCGGTGCTGTACGTGCTCGCCCTGGCGGGTCTCAGCGCCGCCGGTCTCGGCCTCGGCAACGAGGCGACGGACGGCGGCGTCGGCGTGCGGCTCGGTGACCTCACCGACTCCGACGCGTTCGGCCCGCTCGGCATCGCCGGCGCCCTCGGCGCTGTCGCGCTGCTGCTGCTGACCGGTTGGGCGTTCGGCCGGCTCGGGTCGCGCTACCACCGCAAGGCCGACGAGCTCATCGCCGGCACCCGGGACGGGGCGATCGGTCGCACCGACAGCTACACCCGCAACGGCGGCATCGACACCGACACCTACACCACGCGGACCGAGACGACGACCATGCGCTCCGACGAGGGCATGCGCGGCGTCACCGGACCCGGTTCGGTGACGGGTCGGGCGCGCGACTTCGACGAGACGCAGGACGTCTCCGACCGCACCCGACGTGGCAGCAGCCATGACGGCTAGCCGCGGCGCCGACACCCGCGACGACCTCGAGGTCATCCGGTCGGAGGAGGAGCTCGCGGTCGCGACCGAGGTGCACGAGGTGGGCCGGGTGCGGGCGCACAAGGAGGTCGACATCGACCAGCACCGGGAGGTCGTCCCGCGCGGGGTCGAGCACGCCGACGTCGAGCGCTCGACGGAGATCGCCGACGGCGACTCCGGCCAGGTGGAGACGCTGCCCGACGGGTCGATCTCGGTCCCGGTGTTCGAGGAGCGGATCTTCGTCGAGAAGCGGCTGGTCGTGCGCGAGCGCGTGATCATCCGCAAGCAGACGACGACCGAGGAGCACGTGGTCGAGGCCGACCTGCGCCGCGAGCGGGTCGAGATCGAGACCGAGGGCGACGTGGGCGGGGTCGACCACTGACCGGCTGCACGTAGCCCGACGACGACCCGGCCGCACCTGCGGCCGGGTCGTCCGCTTTCGTCACCCGCCCGCCGCAGTGGGAGGATCAGCGGGCGGCCGGCCGGCCGTGCCGCCGACCGCCGAAGGAGTGTCCTTGCCGGAGACGCGCCTGCCGCCCGGCCAGTACATCCCGCGCGGCTGGCCGGTGCTGCACTACGGGCCGGTCCCGAAGTTCCGGCCCGAGCGGTGGGACTTCCGCGTCTTCGGCGCAACGGCGACCGAGCGGACGCTGAGCTGGGCCGAGTTCACCGCGCTCCCCGTGGCGCGGACGCACTCCGACTTCCACTGCGTCACCAAGTTCTCCACGCTCGACAACGACTGGGCCGGCGTGGCGACCAGCGCGGTCCTCGAGCTGGCGCCGCCCGCCCCGGACGCGACGCACGTCATGGTCTGGGCGGAGTACGGCTACTCGGCCAACATGCGGCTCGCCGACTTCGCCGCCGCGGGCGCGCTGTTCGCCACCCACCACAACGGCGCGCCGCTCACACCCGACCACGGCTTCCCGGTGCGGCTCGTCGTACCGCACCTCTACGCGTGGAAGGGCCCGAAGTGGGCGCGCGGCGTGGAGTACATGACCCGGGACCGGCGCGGCTTCTGGGAGGAGCGCGGCTACCACAACGCCGCCGACCCGTGGACCGAGCAGCGCTACTCCTACCAGGAGCTGCCGGGCGAAGGTCCGGAGTGACTGGCCGCGGCCGCGGGCTCGGCGGCCGCCGCAGTCGTGCGTCGCCGTACCAGCCGGGTGCCGCACACGCGATGGACGGCGTACGCCGCCGCGGCCGCCATGATGATGTCGCCGATGCTGAACACGTTGGCGAGCGGCATGCTCGCCGGGACGGCGAACACGTCGCCGAGCCAGGGGGCAGTGCGTCGTCGATGACAACGGAGTTGGAGAGCTCGTCCTCGGTGAGCGGCAGACCCGCCCGGCGCAGCGCCACGGGTACTCCAGGCACCGCCCGGTTGAGCCAGACGAACGTCCCGGCGAGCAGGTAGCTCACCCCGTGGATCGCGGCGAGCACGACCGGCGGTTCGTCCGGGATCACCGAGATGACGAGGACCTACGAGCCGAGCGCGAGCGGGAGCCGAGCCGGCCGCCCAGCAGCGGGACGCTGAGGACGACGAGCACTCCGACCAGCACGGCTACGCACGCTCCGATCGCATCGCTCGGGGGTCAGCGCGCCCGACGTGCCGACGGTCGCGCCGGGCAGCGCGAACACGCTCGAGCTCGGCAGCGGGCACCGGATGGCTGATGTAGTAGCCCTGGACGACGTCACAGCCGAGCGGCAGCAGCCGGCGCCAGATCTCCTCGGTCTCGACGTCCTCGGCGACGACCCGCGGCCCGAGGTTGTGGCCGAGCTCGATGGTCGAGCGCACGATCACCGCGTCGTGCTCGTCGGTGGCCATCCGGCTGACGAACGAGCGGTCGATCTTCAGCTCGTCGACTGCCAGCCGGCGCAGGTAGGACAGCGACGAGTAGCCGGTGCCGAAGTCGTCGATCGCCAGCGAGATGCCCTGCTCGCGGAGGATCGCCAGCACGGTTACCGCTCGCGTCGGGTCGGCCATGATCGTGCTCTCGGTGACCTCGAGCGTCAGCACGCTGGACGGCACGTCGTGCTCGGCCAGTATCTCGGCGATCTGCCCCGGCAGGTCGAGGTTGGTCAGGTGCCGCACCGACAGGTTGACGGCGACGTTCAGGTTGATGCCGGCGTCGCTCCACCGCTTCGAGTCGGTGATCGACTGCCGCAGCACCTCCATCATCAGCGGCTCGATCAGTCCAGGTGTTCTCCGCGGTCGGGATGAACTCGTCCGGCATCAGCAGCCCGTGCTTCGGGTGCTGCCAGCGCACCAGCGCCTCGACGCCGACGATCTGGCCGGTCCGGCTGTCGCACTTGGGCTGGTAGTGGACGACGAGCTCGTGCGCGTCGATCCCGCGGCGGAGGTCGCCGAGCAGCGCCAGCCGCTCGGGTGTGTGCCCGTCGTTCTCCGGCTGGTAGATCGCGTGGCAGCCGCGGCGCTCCTTCGCGGTGTACAGCGCGACGTCGGCCCGCTGCAGCAGCGTCTCTCCGTCGCTGCCGTGCTCCGGTGAGAGCGCGAGGCCGATGCTCGCCTGCACGTCGATCCGCACCCCTTGGACGGTGAACGGGTCGTCGAGCGCCTTGGTCATGCGCTCCGCGAGCAGGACCATCTCGGCGGCGTCGACACCCGGCGCCAGCACGGCGAACTCGTCGCCCCCAGGCGAGCCACAGTGTCATCGGCGCGCACCGCGCCGCCGAGGCGCGCCGCGACCGCCGTGATCAGCTCGTCCCCGACGTGGTGGCCGAGGGTGTCGTTGATCTCCTTGAAGTGGTCGAGGTCGACGATCATGACGGCGACAGTCGGCGTCGGCCGGCCGGACGCGGCGAGCGCCCGCTGCATCCGCAGCGCGAGCATCGCGCGGTTGGGCAGGCCGGTCAGCGCGTCGTGCAGCGCCTGCCGTTCGCGCGGATGGAGAGTCCGGCGGCCTTGTGCACCGCGATGATCGGCAGCAGCAGCAGCGGGATCAGCCAGATCGAGAACGAGATCGCCGCGGTGACGACCGGGGCGAGCGACAGCACGATCGCGCTGGTCACGAGGAAGCGCGCCTCCTCCAGCACCATCGCGCGGATCCGGGTGCCGCTGGCAAGCGCCATCACGATCGAGAGCAGGCCGTTGTTGACCAGCAGGAAGGCCAGACCGCCGAGGAGTGCCGGCAGCAAGTCGCGCGCCTCGAACGGCGCAGTGTCGGAGAGGATCGAGCGGCCGCTGGTCGCCGCGTAGACGACGCGCGCGGCGGTCAGGGTGAGCGTGTACTGCGCGACGTTGAACGCCGCCTTGTACGGCGGCGCGCGGCGGCGCACGTCGTCGGCAGAGGACCGCCACGGCCTGCGCGACCAGCGCGAAACCGAGCGGCGCGACCATGACGAGCACCATGCGGAAAGTGCTGGAGATCGACACCTCTTCGCTCTCGGTGTCGCCCCGGGCGACCACGATCGGTCGAGCTCCCCGAACACGAGGATCACGAAGAGCAGCAGGTACGACGGCGCGGACGCGCGTAGCGCCGCCAAGTCGATCCCGGCGACGAACGCGACCAGCAGGCCGATACCGAGGCTGTTGACTGCGGCGACGAAGACGTCGAGCGCCCGCGGGCGGCGGAGCCTCATGCGCCTCCTGTCGGCCGCGTCGGTAGATCGGGCTGGATCTTGAGCGGTCATCCCCACTTCACGCCTTCGGCCGCGCGGGCGGCAGGAGCTCGGGTCGTGCTGTCGTAGATCCGGTACATGTGTCGTGTTCACCCCGTCGCCGTCGTGCGGTGAATGGACAAATACTCTCCGTAACCAACCCGGCCGCCAGACGCCGTACACCGCAACTCTCATCACCAGAACGGATGAGTCGCCGTCACCGGGCTGCCGCTCAGCGCAGCGCCTGGTCCCGCAGCCGCTTGAGGACCGTGAGGTCGCGGACGTGGTCGGCGCGCTCGCCGGCCGTCTCGATCAGCACCGGCACGCCCTTGGTCGCCGGGTGCACGAACAGCTCGGCGAACGCCGCCTCCCCGATCGTGCCGAGGCCGATCGAGGCGTGCCGATCGCGCGCGGAGCCGACCGGGTCACGGGAGTCGTTGGCGTGCACCAGCCGCAGCCGGCCGCGGCCGGCTGCCTTCGCGACAGCGCTCAGCAGCCGCCGCATCCCGCCCGGGGCGGCCAAATCGTGCCCTGCCGCCATGGCGTGGCAGGTGTCGACGCAGACGCCGACCTTGGGGTGCCAGTCCAGGGCGTCCAGGTACGCCGGCAGCTGGTCCGGCGTGCCGGCGAGCGCGCCGCGGCCGCCGGCGGTCAGCTCGATCAGCAGGTCGGGGGAGTCGTCGGTCAGCTCGTCCAGCAGCGGGCGCAGCCGTTCGCGCACCTGGCGCAGCGCGTCGTCGTACCCGCCGCCGGCGACCTGCGACCCGGCGTGCACGACCACGCCGCGGGCGCACAGCGCCCGGCCGCGCTCGAGCGAGTGCTGCACCGCGGCCACCGAGCCGTCGAGGGTGGCCGCGGTGGGCGAGCCGAAGTTGACCAGGTAGGGCGCGTGGACGAAGACGGGCAGCTTGGCGTCGGCGCAGCCGCTGACGAACGCGTCGTCCTGCCCGGGGTCACCCTTGGCCTGCGCCCAGCCGCGCGGGTTGGACACGAACACCTGGACCGCCTCCGCGCCGATCTCGCGGGCGTAGGCCAGGCCGGTCCTGGCCAGGCCGCCGGCGACGAGGACGTGCGCCCCCACCGGGGAGAGCTTGCGCGGCGGCATCAGACCATGAACAGGGTGATGACACTGCCCTTGGCCGCCAGCTGCCCGGCGCCGGGCTCCTGCCGGAAGACGACCTCCCCGCCGTCGTCCTCGCCTTCGAAGTCGCGGAACAGCGGGATGAGGCCCAGGCCGCGCAGCACCCGGTCGGCGACCTCGCGCCGCTGCCCGACCAGGTTGGGCAGCTGCCGCATAGGCGGGCCCTTGGACACGACGAGCGAGACGGCGTCGCCCTTGAACAGCGTGCCGCTGTCCGGCCGCTGGCTGATCACGACGCCCGCCGTGACGGTCTCCGACGGCTCCTCGGTGTCGTTCACCACCAGTCCGAGGCCCTCGAGCCGCTTCTCGGCGGCGTCGGCCTTGGCGCCGACCACGTCGGGCACCTTGATCGGCTTGCGGCCGCGGCTGACGACGAACTCGACCTTCTCGCCCGGCTTGACGACGGTGCCGGGCTTGGGCCGGATCAGCACGCCCTGCACCGGGTCCGTGGCGATCACCGTCCCCTCCGGGACGGTCTCGCTGTAGCGCAGGAAGATCTCGCCCTCGCGCAGCCGGGCGTCCTTGAGCGTCTTGACCGCCTCGGCCCTGGTCAGCCCGGTGAGCGTCGGCACCTTGACGCGGTCCTTGCCCTTGGAGACGACGAGCTGCACCTTGGCCGTGGCCGGGTCGAGCTGGTCGGCGACCTTGGGCGACTGGTCGTAGACGACGTCCTTGGGCACGTCCTCGTGGAAGAACCCGACGACCTTGATGTTGTCGGGGCGGATCTGCAGCCCCGCGAGCAGCGCCTCGGCCTCGTGCTGCGTCCTGCCGTCGAGCTTCGGCATCGCGACCAGCCTGCTCGGCGTGGCAGTGGTCTCGTCGTCGTTGCCGAGCTGCCAGCCGACCAGCGCCGCGGCACCGAGGAGCAGCGCGAGCACCAGCATGATGACCGTCGCTGCGGACGGCCGGCGGCGCCGGCGTACCGGATGGTGTGCGGTCGGCAGCGGCGGCGCCGGCGGCCGAGCCGCCTGCGGGAGCAGCGCGGTCGGGGTCCCGCGCTGGGTGCGGCGGGTCCGCGGCGTCACGATGGTCGGCACGTCGGCCAGCGGCCGGAGCGGCGCCGTCTCGTGCCCGGTGTCGAGCGAGAGCTGGGCGCGGCGTACGGCGGCGAGCAGCTCGCGCGCGTCGGCCGGCCGCTCGGCGGGGTCGCGGTTGGTCGCGGTCGCCACGATGTCGTCCAGCTCGCGGGGCACGCCGGCCAGCACGCTCGACGGCCGCGGCACGGTGTCGTTGACGTGCTGGTAGGCGACCGACAGCGGCGTCTCGCCGTCGAACGGCGGCGCGCCGGTCAGCATCTCGAACAGCACGATGCCGGCGGCGTAGACGTCGCTGCGCATGTCGGCGCGGCCGGTGACCACCTGCTCCGGGGCGAGGTAGGACACCGTGCCGATCAGCAGCCCGGTGGTGGTCATGGCGCTCGACTCCACCGCGCGGGCGAGGCCGAAGTCGGCTACCTTCACCGCGCCGCCGGGCGTGATGAGGATGTTCTCCGGCTTGACGTCGCGGTGGACCAGCCCGGCCGCGTGCGCCGCCGACAGCGCCTGCAGCACCGGCTCCATGACCCCGAGCGCGGCCACCGGCGAGAGCCGGCCCTCGACCCGCATCCGGTCGCGCAGCGTGCCGCCGCTGACGTGCTCCATCACCAGGAAGACCCGGCCGGTGTCCTCGCCCTGGTCGTAGATCGCGACGACGTTGTGGTGGGAGAGCATGGCTGCGGCGCGCGCCTCGCGGTGGAACCTGGCGACGAAGTCGTCGTCGTCGGCGAGCGTCGCGTGCATCACCTTGACCGCGACGACCCGGTCGAGCCTGATGTCGAAACCGGTGTAGACGGTGGCCATGCCGCCACGGGCCACCCGAGCGTCGACTCGGTAGCGACCGTCGAGGATATCGCCGATGAGGGGGTCGGCAGTTGCGGTGTCCACGGGCCCCCAGTCTACGGCGCGACCACGGTCACCCCTGCTCGAACCGCCGCTGGATGGCGAGGATGTTGGCGACGTACCGCTTGGTCTCGGCGTAGAAGCCGTTGCGCTGGATCGACGCCAGGCCCTGGTAGTAGCCCGCCAGCGCCTTCGAGTGCTTGCCGGTGATGCGGATCAGCATTGCGATGTAGCGGACGCCGGCGACGACGTTGTCCTCGACGTCGTGCAGGTCGAGCGGGCGGCCGACGAGGTACCTGCCGACCCACTTGCCGGTCTCCGGCATCACCTGCATCACGCCGATGGCGCCGGCGTGCGAGACGACCCGCTGCTGGAAGCCGGACTCGAGGTAGGCGAGCGCGAGCGCGAGCTCCGGGTCGACGCGGGCGCGGCGCGCCTCGGCGCGGATCAGCGCCTTCACCCGGTCCCGGGAGACCTCGCGGGCGGGCGGCCGCGCCGCCTCGCGCGCCGCCGTACCGGGCGCGGTGCCGACGATGAGGCGGGCGCCGAGCAGAACGACGCCGGACGCGGGCAGGTTGTTCTTGGCGGAGACCCATTTCGGCGTCTTGCCGTAGCGGCGGGCGATGGCGATCAGCGAGTCGCCGCGGACGACGGTGTGGTAGCGGTTGACGGTATGCGTCCTCGGTGCCGGTGCGGCCGGCTTGGCCGTCTTCGCCGGCACCTTCAGCAGCCGCCCGGCGATGATCAGGGTGCTGTTACCCGGGATCCCGTTGAGCTCGCGCAGCGCCTGGACCGTCGTGCCGTGCCGCTGCGCGAGCGACCAGAGCGTGTCGCCCCGCTTGATGCGCACGGTGCCGGTGGCGCCGGCCGACACGACGAGGGCCAGCAGCAGCGGTACGGCGACGGCGCGGACGACTCCGCCGAAGCGGCGGGGGAGGTGGTCGGTCGTGGCCGGGAGACCGGTCATGGCACAGCCTTCACTTGGTCCGCGGCACGGCAAGGCACCGTGCTGGAGCGCGTGTCGCGGCCTTCCCCTGCCACGAACACGCACGGTAGAGGTCCGTGACTGATGTGACAAGTGATGCTATTGGGGCAGAGGTGACGAACGGGTCTCTCCAACTAGACCGTCCTGCGCCCGTTGCAGGCAGGATGGGACGGCGGCCGGAGGTGGTCGCCGGGACAGCGGAGAGCGAGGCGGCGTGGCGTTCAGCGACGATCTGGAGTCGATCGGGTTCGTCTACCAGTCAGCGGGGCGCGGCGGAGTCCACCACTACGCGCTGCACGGCAACCGCTACCTCACCTACTACTGCCACGTCGCGGACGACGAGTCCGGCGCGGTCGTCTCGTGGGAGTTCGCGCTCGGCGAGTACTGCCTGGCGCGCGGGCTGCGCGTCGGCGCCAACGAGGTGCTCAACATCTTCATGTACGCCGACCAGGACGTCGCCGTCGCGCCGTCGCTCGCCGCCGTGGTCAGCCAGATCGACGCGGCCGAGACGATGCTCAACTCGCTGCGGCTGGCCGACCCGGGCATCTGATCCGCGTGGGGCGCAGGCGGGCGGGACTAGACTCGTCGGCGTACACCCATCCACCGGGGAGCTCGAGGCAATCGGGCTGAGAGGCCGGCACACCGCGCCGGCGACCCGCACCACCCGATCCGGGTAATGCCGGCGAGGGGAGACGACCGACATGACCGACCCGCTCGTCATCGGCGGCCGCACGTTCACGTCGCGGCTGCTCGTCGGCACCGGCAAGTTCGCGTCGCACGCGGTGATGCGCTCGGCGCTCGAGGCGTCCGGCGCGCAGATCGTCACCGTCGCGCTGCGCCGCGTGGACCTGAGCCGGACCGGTGAGGGCGACATCCTCGACTACGTCGACCCGGCGCGGTTCCTGCTGCTGCCCAACACCTCCGGCGCGACCACCGCGGACGAGGCGGTGCGGCTGGCGCGGCTCGCCCGCGCGGGCGGCATGCCGGACTTCGTGAAGCTCGAGGTGACGCCCGACCCGCGGCACCTCGCGCCCGACCCGATCGAGACGTTGCGCGCCGCGGAGCTGCTCGTCGCGGACGGCTTCACCGTGCTGCCGTACTGCTCGGCCGACCCGGTGCTCTGCCGGCGCCTGGAGGAGGCGGGCTGCGCGACGGTGATGCCGCTGGGCTCGTGGATCGGGTCCAACAAGGGGCTGCGCACCCGCGACGCCGTCGAGATCATCGTCGAGCAGGCCGGCGTGCCGGTCGTCGTCGACGCAGGCCTCGGCGTCCCGAGCGACGCCGCCGAGGCGATGGAGGTCGGCGCGGACGCCGTCCTGGTCAACACGGCGATCGCGATCGCCCGCGACCCGGTCGCCATGGCGCGCGCGTTCGCGCTGGCGACCGAGGCGGGCCGGCTGGGCTACCTGGCGGGACGCGGCGCCGTACGCGAGGTCGCGGAGGCGTCGTCGCCGCTGACGGGCTTCCTCGGCGGCACCGGCTTCGCGCCGCTCGAGCCGGCGCAGTGAGCGCGGCCGCCGGGCTGTTCGCGGCGGAGCTGGCCGGCCTCGACCTGGCCGGCCTGTCGGCGTACTCGCTCAGAGCCACGGACGCCGACGTCGACCGGGCTCTCGGCGCTGAGCACCGTGACCTGCGCGACCTGGCGGCCCTGCTGTCACCGGCGGCTGCGGGGCGGCTGGAGGAGTTGGCGCACGCCGCGCGCGAGGCGACGCTGCAGCGGTTCGGCCGCGCCGTCCGGCTGTTCGCGCCGCTCTACGTCTCCAACGAGTGCCTGTCGACCTGCACCTACTGCGGCTTCGCGAAGGACCTGGACGTCGTCCGGCGGACGCTGACGCGGGACGAGGTCGCGGCGGAGGCGCAGATCCTGGTGGACCGGGGGTTCCGGCACCTGCTGCTGGTGGCCGGCGAGCACCGGCTCGCGGTCTCGGCCGACTACCTCGTGGAGGTCGTCGACCGGCTGGCGCCGGTGGTGCCGTCGCTTTCCGTAGAGACGCAGACCTGGAGCGACGACACCTACACCCGCCTCGTCGCCGCCGGCGTCGAGGGCGTCGTGCACTACCAGGAGACCTACGACCGGACGCGGTACGCCGAGGTGCACGTCGCCGGGTGGAAGCGCGACTTCGACCGGCGGCTGGCATCGACCGAGCGGGCGGCCGAGGCGGGCGTCCGGCGGCTCGGGATCGGAGCGCTGCTCGGGCTGGCGGGCGACTGGCGGGCCGACGTGCTCGCGGTCGCCGCGCATGCGTCGTTCCTGGTGCGGTGCTACTGGCGCACCGAGGTGACCGTCGCGCTGCCGCGGATCAAGCCGTGTGCGTCGGGCTTCCAGCCGGTCGTGCCTGTCGACGACACCTCCTACGTGCAGTCGCTCGCCGCCCTGCGGCTCGCCGAGCCGGACGCCGGCATCGTCCTGTCGACCCGGGAGCCCGCCGTACTCAGGGACGGGCTGGTGCGGATCGCGGTGACGCACATGAGTGCCGGCTCGTCGACCGAGCCGGGCGGCTACGCGACGCCGGGGGAGAGCCAGGAGCAGTTCGCGATCTCCGACGAGCGCTCGCCGGCCGAGGTCGCCGCGATGCTCGAGGCGGCGGGCTACGAGCCGGTCTGGAAGGACGCCTTCCCGCTCGTCGCGCCGTAGCGCTGCCCCGCGCCCCCCGGCTCGGCCCGCCGTACCACCGCCGTCTCTGGTCGTGCACCACACCCAGCCCGCGCGCCACCGAGGGCCCACCGAGTTGCACCCTGCATCTCTGGCCAGGCACCTGACATGCAGGGTGCATCTCCGGTCAGGAGGTGGCGGGGGTGGCGGTGCGGTACTGCGGTACGCCGGTCCGGCGCCCGGCGCGGTCAGCGGGGCCGGCGGCGAGCATCTCCAGGTAGTGCGGGTTAGCCATGACCCTGAGCACATTGCCGAACGGGTCGACGACCGAGGCGGTCACGAACCCCGCACCGCGCTCGGTGATCGGGTCGTGCTGCGTAGCACCGAGCTCGACGAGCCGGTCGAGGGTGGCGGCGAAGTCGTCGACGTGCCAGTTGAGGATCACGCCGGCCGGGCTGCCGCTCGTCACGCCTGGGGCGAGAACCGGCTGTCGATGATCCCGACCTCGTGCTGGTGGTTGCCGACGCGGAACTCGACGTCGTCTCCGGCAAAGTGCTCATCGACTGAGCACGTTCTCTGCGAGACTTGGAAGCATGTAGAGCGGACCGGCTGGTGGCGACACTGCTGCTGATGCAGCAGCGCGGTCACATCACCGCGGCCGAGCTGGCCAGCGAGCTCGAGGTGTCCGTCGCCACCGCGCGGCGCGACCTCGAGGCGCTCTCGGCAGCCGGCGTGCCGGTCTACCCGCAGCCGGCCGCGGCGGAGGCTGGCAGCTCGTCGGCGGTGCACGGACCGACCTGACCGGACTCACCGAGGCGGAGGCGCAGGCGGTGTTCCTGCTGCTCGGCCCGGCGGCGTCGACCGTTCCGGCCGCCCGAGCCGCGCTGCGCAAGCTGGTGCGCGCGCTCCCGGACACGTTCCGGGCCGACGCGCAGGCAGCAGCGGACGCCGTCGTGGTGGACCCCACCGCGTGGGGCGAAAGGGACCCGGAGCGGCCGGCGTCCGTCGACCTGCTGCAGACCGCGGTGGTCCGGCGGCGCCGAGTGCGGCTCGGCTACGTGAGCCGCGGCGGCCGCATCGACCGGCTGGTCGAGCCGTGGGGCCTGGCCGACAAGGACGACGTCTGGTACCTCGTCGCCGGCACGGACAAGGGCCGGCGCACGTTCCGCGTCGACCGCGTCACCGACGCCGAGCTGACGGGCGAGCGGTTCGAGCGACCCGCCGACCTCGACCTCGGCGCGCAGTGGCAGCGCGTCGTAGGCGAGATGGAGCAGCGCCGCTCGCTCGTGTGGGCCACCGTCCTGGTCGCACCGCGGTACGTGCAGGTGCTGCGCGACATCTTCGGGCGGCACCTCGAGGAGGACGGGGCGGTCGACGGCGGCCGCGCCCGCGTGCGGGTCGCGGCGCAGATGCCGCGCGCGATCGCCGAGCAGCTCGCCGGCTGGGGCTCGCTCGTCAAAGTCGTCGAACCGCCGGAGGTGCGCGCGGAGCTCGCGCGGATCGGCGCAGAGCTTGCCGCGCTGTACGCCGAGTGACCCACCCAACGCGGTGTCGGCACCGTACTTCGCGGCATTCCGCGAAGAACGGTGCCGAAACCGCGTGTCGTTCGGTGGGCTGGGGTAGGGCCGGGTTGCCGCCGCAGCGCCCACCGAAGGAGAGCGAGTGCATACACGCACCATCGCCGGAGTCGACGTCAGCGCGATCGGCCTCGGCGCGATGGAGTTCTCCGTCGAGGGACACCCGTCGTACGAGCAGGCGATCCGCACGATCCACGCGGCGCTCGACGCCGGCGTGCGGCTGATCGACACCGCTGACGCCTACACGCCGGACCCGGACGACATGGGGCACAACGAGCGGATCGTCGCGGACGCGCTGAGCCAGTGGGGCGGCGACCGGGACAGCGTCCTGGTCGCCACCAAGGGCGGCAGCACCCGTACGCCGGGCGGCGGCTGGGGACACGACGGCCGGCCCGATTACCTCAAGGCGGCGTGCGACCGCAGCCTCAAGGCACTCGGCGTCGAGTCGATCGGGCTCTACCAGCACCACCGGCCGGACGACAAGGTGTCCTACGAGGAGACGATCGGCGCGCTGAAGGAGCTTCTCGACGCGGGCAAGGTCCGTGCGGTCGGCATCTCGAACGCCGACCCGGAGCAGATCGAGCTGGCGGCGTCGATCGTGCCGCTCGCCGCCGTGCAGAACGAGTTCTCGCCGCGGTTCACGTCGTCATACCGCGAGCTGCGGCTGTGCGCCGAGCGGGGCATCGCCTTCCTGCCGTGGAGCCCGCTCGGCGGCATCGGGAAGGCTGCGCAGCTCGGCGGGCGCTTCGCGAGGCTCGCCGAGATCGGCGCGGCCCATGGCCTGTCGGCGCAGCAGGTCTGCCTCGCGTGGGAGCTGGCGCTCGCGCCGGTCGTCATCCCGATCCCGGGATGCAGCCGGCCGGAGACCGCCGTGAGCAGCGCCGCTGCCGCCGATGTGCGGCTCACCGACGCCGAGATCGCCGAGCTGTCGGCGGACCTGCCGACCTAGGCGGGCTTGAACTCGTCGCGGAGCAGTCCCATCAGCACCAGGTCGTGGTACTGCCCGCGCTTGTACCAACCCTGCCGGGCGGCACCCTCGCGGACGAAGCCGACCCGCTCGTACACGCCGATCGCCCGCTCGTTGCTGCCGTGCACCCACAGCTCGACCCGGTTGAGGTTCATCTCGTCGAAGCCGAAGCGGCACGCGGTGCGGACCAGGTCGGTGCCGTAGCCGCCGCCCCAGACCGACTTGTCGCCGACCATCAGCCCCAGCTCGCCCTTGCGGTTCTCCGGGCCGGATCCGGTGCGGATGTCCACGCCGCCGATGTGCCTGCCCTCAGCGATCGTCTCGACCGCGAAGACGGCGTTGCCGTAGTTGACGGTCTTGTTGGTCTCGACCCAGTCGACCTCGTTGGCTAGCGACATCGGGTAGCGGACGGCCAGGTGCTCGGTCACGTCCGGGTCGTTGATCCACGTCAGCAGCCGCTCGGCGTCGCTCGGCTCCATCGTGCGCAGCCGCACCAGCGTGCCCTCGTACATGCCGCCTCGATTCCTCGGAGATCGGCCCGACACTAGGCGACCGCACACTCGCCCGCTGCGAAATTGCGGCCTGCTTCGTGGCAGGCTTGGCGCGAAGGTCGGCGTATCGAGGAGGCGGCAGTGGGCACGGCGAACGACCTGACCGGGCTGGTCCGCGACTGGCTCACGGTGCCGGACGTGGCCGATCGGCTCGGCGTCGACGTCACGAAGGTGCGGCAGCTGCTCCGCGAGGGCAAGCTGCTCGCGGTCCGCGCCGGGGAGGGCCAGCCGCTTATGATCCCGGCGCTCTTCGTCGACGAGGACCACATCGTCAAGGGCCTCACCGGCACCATCAACCTGCTCCGCGACAACAAGTTCGCCGACGCGGAGGCGATCCGCTGGCTCTACACCCCGGACGACTCACTCCCCGGCTCGCCGATCCAGGCACTGGTGGAGAACCGCGGCACCGAGGTCAAGCGCCGCGCCCAGGCGGAAGCGTTCTGAGCCGGTGATCTCGGTCAGGGTCAACGGCGAGCCGCGCGAGCTCGCCGACGCGACGACGGTCCGGCAGCTTCTCGAGTCGCTCGGTCTCGGTGTCGGCTGGGTCGTGGTCGAGCACAACGGCACCGCGCTGCTGCGGCACGAGGTCGAGTCCGCGGTGCTCGCCGACGGCGACGTGGTCGAGCTGGTCCGGGCCGTCGCCGGTGGGTGAGCTGGCCGACGCCCGGCTCTACCTGTGCACCGACGCGCGCAAGCAGCAGGGTGACCTCACCGAGTTCCTGGACGCCGTGCTGGCCGGCGGCGTCGACGTCGTGCAGCTGCGCGACAAGTCGCTCGAGGCGGCCGAGGAGATCGAGCTCGCCGGCGTGTTCCAGGACGCGTGCCGGCGACACGGCCGGCTGTTCTCGGTCAACGACCGGGCCGACGTGGCGTACGCCGTGCGGCCCCACGTGCTGCACCTGGGACAGGGCGACCTGCCGGTGCCCATCGCCCGCGAGCTGGTGGGCGGTGACGTGCTGATCGGGCTGTCGACGCACGCCGAGGCCGAGGTGTCGGCGGCCGCGGTCGCGCCAGGCGTCGACTACTTCTGCGTCGGGCCGACGTGGCCGACGCCGACCAAGCCCGGCCGGCCCGCGCCGGGCCTCGCGCTGACGGCGTACGCCGCACGGGTCGCGCCGCCGACCGACCCCGGCGCGCGGCCGTGGTTCGCGATCGGCGGGATCGACCTCGGCAACCTGGACCAGGTCCTGGCCGCCGGTGCCCGCCGCGTCGTCGTCGTACGGGCGATCACGGCGGCCGGGGACCCGCGAGCCGCGGCGGCCGCGTTCGCCCGCGCGCTGCGCGCAGCACCGGCGGGCGCGGCGAAAACGCGTTGAGCAAGCCGGTTTGCGGCGCGCACGATCACGCCCGTTCGTGGGTACTCCACGGACGGGCGTCGTCGTGCTCGCGCGATGCACCGATCCAGGGCACGATTCGTTGGACGGCCCGGCAGACAGGGAGGTACGTCCGTGCAGCGCGCACTGCTGCTCAACGCGACGTTCGAGCCGCTGTGCGTCGTGCCGCTGCGCCGCGCCGTGGTCCTCGTGCTGTCGCAGAAGGCGGTGGTCGTCTCGCACGGGGCGGGGGAGTACCGCTCCGAGCGGATGAGCGTCGCACTCCCGTCGGTCATCCGCCTGACCCACTACGTCAAGGTGCCCTACCGGACGACCGTGTCGCTGAGCCGCAAGGCGGTGCTCGCGCGCGACGGCGGGCGCTGCGTCTACTGCGGCGGCCACGCGTCGACGGTCGACCACGTGCTCCCGCGCTCGCGGGGAGGCGAGGACCGCTGGGACAACGTCGTGGCGGCCTGCGGCCGGTGCAACAACCGCAAGGCGCACCACACGCTGGCCGAGCTGGGCTGGACGCTGCCGCGACAGCCCTACGCGCCGCACGGCACGGCGTGGGTGATCATCGCCATCGGCCGGGTCGAGCCGGCCTGGCAGCCCTACCTCGCGGCCGCTGAGCCGGTCCCCGCCTGACCGGCCCGGCGCCCGCCCCCCGCTCGCGCCTGCTCGACGTACCGAAAGCGACCTGACATGCCCATCGACACCCTGCAGACCCGGCACGTGCCGATCAGCCTCTGGACGCGCGCGCACGAGGTGGAGCCGCAGGCGCTCGACCAGCTGCGCAACATCGCCGCACTGCCGTGGGCCTACCACCACATCGCGGTGATGCCGGACGTGCACCTCGGCAAGGGCGCGACCGTCGGGTCGGTGATCGCGATGCGTGACGCGGTGTCGCCCGCTGCGGTCGGCGTCGACATCGGCTGCGGCATGACGGCGGTGCGCACCAACCTGCGGGCCGACGACCTCCCCGACGACCTCAGCCGCATCCGCTCCGACGTCGAGGCGGCGATCCCGGTCAGCTTCACCATGCACGACCAGCCGGCCGCCGGCGTGGCGGACGCCGACCTGTGGTCCGAGTTCGACGCGCTCGCCGCCCGCGTGCGCGGCCGGTTGGACAAGGCGATGCGGCAGGTCGGCACCCTCGGCGGCGGCAACCACTTCATCGAGCTCTGCCTCGACGCGTCCGACCGCGTCTGGCTGATGCTGCACTCCGGCTCGCGCAACGTCGGCAAGGAGCTCGCCGAGCACCACATCTCGGTCGCCCGGGCACTGCCGCACAACGCCGACCTGCCCGACCGGGACCTGGCGGTGTTCGTGTCGGGGACGCCGCAGATGGCGGCGTACCGGCACGACCTGTTCTGGGCGCAGCGCTACGCGATGGCCAACCGGGTGACGATGCTGCGGCTCTGCCGGGACGTCGTACGGCGGCACTTCGGCCAGGTGGAGTTCGGGCAGCCGATCTCCTGCCACCACAACTACGTGGCCGAGGAGCACCACTACGGCGCCGACGTGCTCGTCACCCGCAAGGGCGCGATCCGCGCGGGCGACGGCGAGCTGGGCATCATCCCCGGCTCGATGGGCACCCGGTCGTACATCGTCCGCGGCAAGGGCAACCCCGAGTCGTTCGAGTCGGCGTCGCACGGTGCGGGCCGCCGGATGAGCCGGACCCAGGCGCGCAAGGCATTCACGACGGCGGACCTGGTCGAGCAGACCGCCGGCGTCGAGTGCCGGAAGGACGCGGGTGTGGTCGACGAGATACCCGGTGCCTACAAGCGGATCGAGCAGGTGATGGCCGACCAGGCCGACCTCGTCGACGTCGTCGCCGAGCTCCGTCAGGTCATGTGCGTCAAGGGCTGAAACACGCACGGGCGGCTCCGCGACTCCGCCGCGCGGCGTGGCTACAGCCCGAGGGCGGCGACGTGCTCGGCGAGCTCCGCTGCGCCGAACGCCCCCGGCAGCCGGCTCTTCACCACGCCCTTGGCGTCGATGAAGTAGGTCCACGGCTCGATGACGAACTTCCACTGGGCGAGCGGCTTGGCCAGCACGCCGACCTTGTCCTTGTCGTAGGCCTCGACGTGGATGAAGTTGGCCCTGCCGCCTACGCGCGCGGCCTGCTCCTCCACCAGGGCGACCACAGGTCCGCAGGTCTCGCTCTGGCAGTACGCCGGAGCGGCGAAGGTGATGACCGTCGGCTTGCCGTTGGTGAGCGCCTTGTCGAGCGACACGCCGTGCATCGAGCAGACCGGTGCGTCCGAGCAGAGCGGGTCGGCGCCCATCGGCCGTGCGGTGGTAGGGGTCGGCGTCGAGATCGCCCGGTCGCCCGGCATCGGTGACGGCGACGTCCCGGCGACCTCGAGCCGCAGCCCGCCGTTGTAGGTCTTGCCGTCCTTCGTCTTCGCCCTCACGCCGACCAGCCACTCGCCCGGTGTCGCGAACGGCAGCTTCGCGACGTAGAGCGCCATCGGTGCGAGCTCGCCGGCCACCCAGGTCGCCTTCGCCTCGGCGAGCGGCGGCTGGCCGGCGTCCCGACCGGCGTACACCGTGACGTCGGCGTCGGTGACCGCCGTCTTGTCCGGGGCGCGGAGGCCGAACGCGATGCGGTCGGCCCCGACGACGTTCTCGCCCTGCGCGTCACCCATCTGCAGCTGGCCGTCGCCGCCGGAGACCAGGTCTCCGAGCGAGCGGCCGGTAGCGGCAGTGGTCGCGCCGGGGCTCTTCGCCGCCGGGCCGTCCTTACCGCCGCTGCACCCCGCCAGCAGCGGTACGGCGACCGGGGCGAGCGCACCGATCCGGAGGAAGTCGCGACGGTTCAACGGGGTCCTCTGCGGTGAGCGAGCGGGCAAGGCGCGCCAGTCTAACGAGCGGTCGTGGACCGTCGTTCCGCCACTGGGGACGGCGGTGGAGCGGCCGGGTCAGCCGGACATCGTCATGATCACGCCGATCACGACGGCGATCACCATCACGACGACCAGGACGCCCATCAGCCCGAGGCCCAGCACCATCGGCTTGCGGTCCGAGCCGGCCCGGTCGCCCGTGTTGGGACCGCCCTGCTCGTGCAGCGTCATCGGCGTCGAGCCCTCGGCCTCCGGGGTCTCGTTCGGGCGTGGCCCGGTGTCTGCCATCAGCACTTTCCTCCAGTGTCGGCGGTTGACCTCCTGCCCGCGTCAGCCCCCGGGCAACCACGCACACGACAGCGAGGAGGCCCCGGTCGCCCGGCTGCCTCCTCGCGTCGTACCCTGTCCGCTGCGTCGTGCGTCGGTGACCGCCTCCCGACCAGATGTCCGCCCAGGGCACCTGACCCGCCGGCCCCCGCGCGCAAGCGCGTCCAGGAGCTCTCGTCGCCGCTAGTTCAGCGACATGACCGGCGCGCCCATCAGCTCCATCCAGCCCTCGGGGGTCGCCGGGCCGCTCACCAGCACGCTGGAGCGGACCGCGAACGTGCAGCCCGGGTGGCCCTCGTCCTGGCAGCCGGTCTCGGCGACGTGGACGACGTGGCCGTAGTGGTCGCCCAGGCCGAGCAGCACGCCCTTGGCGAGTGCGCACAGGTGCGGCGGCAGGGTGAGCGTGACGACGAGCTCGCCGTCCGGCAGGTGCGCGGCGACGAGGTCGCTGCTGCCCATCAGCTGCTGCGCGGCGTGCGCGGTGCGCTCGATGCACTCGAGGGTCGTCCAGCCCGGCTGGACGAGCTCCGGGTGCTCACGGAGCAGGTCGGGTGCGGCGAACCGGCCGAACGCCTCGAGCAGCTCGGCCTGCGTAACGCCTGCAGCGGTGGCGGCGGTGGTGAGCAGCCGCGCGGCGTACGAGTCGGGATAGCTGCGCTCGGCGGTGAAGACGCAGTCGTCGAGGCCGGCGTCGCGGAGCAGGTGGACCCACGCCTGGGGCCCGGAGTCGCTGACGACCAGACGACGCATCAGGACGAAGAAGATGCCGTTCAAGGTGACCCCCTGGGGTCTGGGCGGAAGCGCCGTCTTGCGGCGGCAGAGAGTGTTTCGACGCCCGCCAGGGCTCCAGGAACGTCCGTACGGCGTGACTTCGCGCTGGGCGGGGTGGCCCTCCGCGTTCGACCGGATGGCCCAGCCGCGAGCGTGGTGGCTAGCCGACGCGGGACGTCGCGGCGTGCGCGAGGCGGCGCAGGACGCCCGCCGCGTCGGCGTCCAGCGCGGCAGTCTCCAGCGCCGCGGTCGCCTCCTGGGTCCGCAGCGTGACCAGCCGCTCGACCTCGGCGAGTGCGCCGGTCCGCTGGATGACCTGCCGGATCTCGTCGACCCCTGCGGAGTCCAGTGCGGCGTCTCCCACGCCGGCTTCCAGCACCGCGGCCTGCCGTGCGTCGGCGCGCTGCGCGGCCATCGCCAGCAGCACGGTGCGCTTGCCCTCGCGCAGGTCGTCGCCGGCCGGCTTGCCGGTCTCGGCCGGGTCGCCGAACACCCCGAGCACGTCGTCGCGCAGCTGGAACGCCTCGCCGAGCGGCACGCCGTACGCCGAGTAGGCGGCGGTGATCTGCGCGTCGGCGCCGGCCAGCTTGGCGCCGAGCTGGAGCGGGCGCTCGATGGTGTACTTCGCGGTCTTGTAGCGGGCGACGCGCATCGCGCGCTCGACGCTCGCACCGCCGCGGGCCTGCTCGAGCACGTCGAGGTACTGGCCGGCCATCACCTCGGACTGCATCAGGTCGAACGTCGGCCGGCCGCGGACGAGCGTGTCGCCGGGCAGCCCGGACGCGAGCAGCATCTGGTCGGCCCAGATCAGGCAGAGGTCGCCGAGCAGGATCGCCGCCGACGTGCCGAACGCCTCCGCCTCGCCGTGCCAGCCCTCCTTGCGGTGGAGCATCTCGAAGCGGCGGTGCACGGCCGGCCGCCCGCGCCGGGTGTCCGAGGCGTCCATGACGTCGTCGTGGATCAGCGCGCCGGCGTGCACCAGCTCCAGCGCGCCGGCGGCGGTGACGATCCCGTCGGTGTCGGCGCCGCCCGCGCCGCGCCAGCCCCAGTAGCAGAACGCCGGCCGCACCCGCTTGCCGCCGTCGAGCACGAACTCCTGCAGCGCCTCGCCGACCGGCGCGAGCTCGTCCCCGATCGCGTCGAGATCGGCGACCTGCCCGGCGAGGAAGGCGGCCAGTGCGTCGTGCACGCGCTCGCGCAGGTCGGCGGTGTCGAGCAGCTCGCTCAGGTCGTCGGGCACCGCGCCAGTCTAGGGCGGGCCGGGGGCTGGTCCGGACTACGCTGCACGTCATGCCGTCGGACGAGGACCTGCCGGCCGGTGTGACAGTCGTCGGAACGGGCCGCGTCGGCGTCGCACCGGACGTCGTGCTGCTCGGACTGGCCGCGGTCGTGCTCGCAGAGTCGGTGCGCTCCGCGCTGGACGGGGCGTCTGCCGCCGCGACCTCGGTGTCGGCCGCCTTGCGCGCAACCGGCGTTGCTGACCGAGACCTGCGCACGTCGGGGATGCGCGTCGAGCAGGCGTGGCAGCACGGCCCGGAGGGCGCGGCGCCGCACGGCTTCGAGGCGACGGTCCGGGTCACCGCGCGGGTTCGGGACGTCGGCTCGGCCGGGGAGGTGGTCGCAGCCGCGGTCGAGGCGGGCGGCGACGCCGTACGCGTCGAGCAGATGACGCTGTCGGTGGACGACCCCGAAGCTGCGCAGCGGGCTGCGCGGGAGCTGGCGTTCGAGGATGCGCGGAGCAAGGCCACGCACTACGCCATGCTGGCCGACCGCCGGCTCGCCGCGGTGCACTCGGTCGTGGAGCACTCCGCCGGCGGCGTCGCGCCGTTCGAGAGCGGCTGGACGGAGTACGCGCCGCTTCAGCACGACGCGCGGGCGGCGCCGATCGAGGAGGGTGACCAGGACGTCCGGGTCGGCGTGACGGTGCGCTGGTCCCTCGCATGACGCCTGGTTCATCGCTGCGGGCGGGCCGGTGACCCCCGACTGGCGGGCGTGGCACGCGCCGTACGCCGACCCGACGTCGACGCTGAGCCGCCGGCTGGCCGTCGTACAGGAGTCCTTGGCGTCGGCCCTCGACCGGGCGCCGGACGGCCCGCTGCGGCTGGTCAGCGCCTGCGCCGGCCAGGGGCACGACGCGATCGGCGTGCTGTCCGGGCACCCTCGCGCCGACGACGTGTCTGCAGTGCTCGTCGAGTACGACGCGGACAACGCGGCTGCTGCGCGGGCGGCCGCCTCGGCCGCCGGGCTCGACCGCGTCCACGTCGTCACCGGGGACGCCGGGCTCAGCGACGCATACGCCGGCGCGGTGCCGGCGGACATGTTGCTGATGTGCGGTGTCTTCGGCAACGTGCCGGACGCCGATGTCGAACGGACCGTCCGCGCGCTGCCATCGCTGTGCGCACCGGGCGCGACGGTCATCTGGACGCGGCACCGCGGCGCGCCCGACCTCACGCCGGCGATCCGCGGCTGGTTCGCCGAGTCCGGCTTCGCCGAGCAGGCGTTCGTCGCGCCGGACGATGTGCTGTTCTCCGTCGGGACCCACGTGCTGACCGGCACGCCCGCGCCGTTCTCGCCGGGAGTGCGGCTGTTCGCGTTCGACCGCGAGTTCGCCGGCGGCTGACGTCGGAACCACCGGGACGCCAGTGGCTGGCCCACTTCTGACCGTTGAGGCCGGTGATCTGAGGCGGGTTGAACGTGGCGCGACCGGCACGATCGGTCACAGGTCGACGAATCGCTGAGGGGCGGAGCTCAGTCAGCGACGGTAGCTGATGACGCGGAACGACTCGGCGTACGCGTATCCGTGCGGCCGGCCGATCTCGGCCAGCCGCGGGCGGATGAACGCCTCGACGTCGGAGTCACCGGTCTGGCTCTTGTGCGCGCGCAGCGCCTCGAACCTCCGGTCGACCGTGCTGGTGATGTCGACGACGGTGCTGCCGCCGCCCGGCCCCATCAGCCACGTCTCCTCCAGCTCGCGCCAGGGCTGGAGGCCTTCGTCACGGATCAGCTCGGGGTAGATCGCCGCGGTGGTGCCGCCGGTCATCGTGATGTCGAGCGTCGCCGTACCGACTGCTCGGTGGTCGGGGTGGTTGACGAAGAAGTCGGTCGGCAGCAGGTCGGGCGTCATCGCGAACAGCCGGTGCGGCCGGTGGCGGCGGAACTCGCGCGCGATGTCCTTTCGCAGCCGGTGGTCGAGCACGACGTCGTTGTCGATGTAACCGAGGAAACGGACCTCGGTGACGCCGAGGACCTGCGCCGCGGCGCGCTGCTCGGCCTCGCGCAGCTGGCCGAACTCGTGGATGTCCTGGTCGACGTCCTGCACCCCGCGTTGGCCGGAGGTGACGACGACGTAGTGCACGTCCCAGCCCTGCTCGACCCAGAGGGCGATCGTGCCGGACGCGCCGAAGTCGATGTCGTCCGGGTGTGCGGCCACCGCCAGCGCCCGGCGCTGCTCGTCGCTCACCTCGGCAGCACCGAGCGGACGGCGTCGTCCGTACGCCCGACGACGGCGCGGCTCTCGTCGACGACGATGATCGGCCGCTGGATCAGGATCGGGTTGGCGACGAGGACGTTGAGCCACTTCTCGCGGTCCTGCTCGAGGCCGGCCAGGTCGATGTCCTTGGCCAGCTGCTCGTCCATCCGGGCGATGTCCCACGGCTGCAGGTCCAGCTTGGCGAGGGTCAGCTCGAGCTCGTCGGCGGTCGGCGGGTCGTCGAGGTAGCGACGCACGGTGTAGTCGGTGCCCGCCTCGTCGAGCATCTCCTTGGCCGTGCGGCACTTCGAGCAGCTCGGGTTGAACCAGATCTCCACGGTGTCGCCTTCCGGTCGCGGTGCATCAGGACGCCTCCCGCATCCTCTCCCGACAGGTGATCCGACACACCTCGCGCGCGCTGCGCGACCGGCTGCCCGCTGCCTCGCCAGCCTGATCTAGCCGGGGGTCTGGTCGGTGCGGACGTCGGCCGGGCGCGCGCCGCTGAGTCGCGTCAGCTCGCCATACGTCGAGCGGAAGACGGTGTGTGGCGTGCCGCCGGCCGCCCAGATCTCGTCGTACTGCTCGAGGTCGCGGTCGATGAGAACCGGCAGCGGTGTCGTGTGCGCGACGGGGGCAACGCCGCCGATCGGGTAGCCGGTGGCGGCACGGACCGTGTGGGCGTCGGCCCGGCGCACCTTCGTGCTGCCCAGCACGGCGGCGACCTTGCCGGTGTCGACGCGGTTGGCGCCGCTGGTCAGGACGAGCACCGGCTCGCCGTCGGCGACGAAGACCAGGCTGTTGGCGATCTGACCGACGGTCACGCCGAGCGCGGCGGCGGCCAGTGCGGCGGTGGTGGCCGCGTCGGTGAGCTCGACGACCTCGCTGTCCACACCGCCGTCGCGGAGTGCCTGCTGGACGCGCTCGGCGCTGGGATGCATGGCGGCAAGCCTGCCACGCGGCGGCGGTCCGCGAGGTTTCTCCACAGTTCGCCGACTGGGCGTTGACCTTGTCGGCGGCGAGGTTTACTGTTCCCAGTGTTCGAACATATGTTCGATACACCCGGTGGGAAGGCTCCTCGCGGAAGCCTACCTGCCACCGGCGGAAGCACCCGTCCGGCGGCTCGCGG
>DASQMY010000427.1:0-9717 GCA_035645255.1 Mycobacteriales bacterium | reverse complement strand
CGTCCTCGATCCGCTCGAGCCGGGTGCTGACGAGCACCTCGATGCCGCGCGACTCGAGCTGCCGCTTGGTGTACGCCGACAGGCCGGGTGAGAGCTCGAGGAGGATCCGGTCGGCGGCGTCGACCATGATCCAACGCATGTCGGCCGGCTCGAGCTGCGGGTAGTAGCGGCAGGCGTCACGGGCCAGGTCCTCGAGCTCGGCGAGCGCCTCCACGCCGGCGTAGCCCGCGCCGACGAAGACGAACGTCAGCTGGCGGCGGCGCGTCTCGGGATCGTCCGTCGACGCGGCGATGTCGAGGCACTGCAGCACCTGGTTGCGCAGGAAGATCGCTTCCTCCACGGTCTTGAAGCCGACCGCGTGCTCCACGAGTCCGGGGATCGGCAGCGTCCGCGCGACCGACCCCGCGGCGATGACGACGTCGTCGTAGCCGAGCTGGTACGGCGCGCCGTCCAGCGGCTCGACCGTCGCCTCGCGCCGCTCGTGGTCGACGGCGATGACCGTGCCGTTGACGATGCGGACCTTGCGCAGCACGCGGCGGAGCGAGACCACGACGTGCCGCGGCTCGAGCGACCCGGCCGCCGCCTCCGGCAGGAACGGCTGGTAGGTCATGTAGCTCTCCGGGCTCACCAGCGTGACGTCCGCCTCGCCGCGCCCTAGCCGCTTCTGCAGCTCCAGCGCGGTGTAGAGCCCGACGTAACCGCCCCCGACGATGAGCACCCGCTTCCCCATGCCGGCCACGCTACTAGAACGATTTGGGCACCGTTGTTCGCGGAAAGCCGGGCACAACGGTGCCGAGACCGGCGAGCGTCGCGGCGCGCTGCAGGACCGCGTCGGTCATCGGGACGGTCAGCTTGCCGGTGAAGGTGTTCTGCTGGCTCGGGTGGTACATCCCGATCACGACCGGGCCGCCGTCGCCCAGCGGCACCTCGACGCCGTGGCCGAACGCCGCCCGCCGCAACGGCACGTCGTACCCGCCGGCCTTCAGCGCCGGCCACAAGGCCTGCCAGGCGAACAGCCCGAGTACGACGACCGCTCGCAGGGTGGGCGCGAGCAGCGCGAGGTCGCGCTCGGTCCACGGCCGGCAGGCGTCGCGCTCGGCGGGCGTCGGCTTGTTCGCCGGCGGGGCGCAGTGCACCGCGGCGACGATGCGGGTGGCGATCAGCCGCTGCCCGTCGGCGGCGTGCGTCGACGTCGGCTGCACCGCCAGTCCGGCGCGGTGCATCGCGGCGAACAGCCAGTCGCCCGAGCGGTCGCCGGTGAAGATCCGCCCGGTGCGGTTGCCGCCGTGCGCCGCCGGCGCCAGTCCGACTATCGCCACGCGGGCGTCCGGCGGCCCCCACGACGGGATCGGCCGCCCCCAGTAGCGCTCGCCGCGGAACGACGCGCGCGGCTCGTCGGCGACCGCCTCCCGCCACTCGACCAGCCGCGGACAGGCGCGGCAGACCGACGTGCGGGCGGAGAGCTCGTCGGTGTCGGCAGCAGACGCGGAGAGCTCCCGTACGCCGGCCGCGTCGACGGCGACCGGCGTGTCGGCAGTCGCCACCTCGGCCGGGTGGCCCGAGCCGGGTGGCACGAACGCCATCGGCTAGGTGACGTCCCGCGCGCGGAACCAGGCAGCGGCCAGCGCGACTGCGATGAGCGCGTAGAGCAGCAGAGCTGTGCCGCCGTACCGCATCGACATCGTGATGATGTTGGGTATCCACTCGCCGTTCGGCCCGTTGCGGCCGCCCATCTCCTCGCGGAACCCGTTGTTCATCCAGGCCGCCATCGGGCCGACCAGCACGTAGCGGACGAGCCACGGCTTCCAGGCGATCAGCAGGTTCTGGATGATCGCGAAGTAGACGAACGCGACGCCGAACGCGAAGCCGGTGTTGCGGGTGGCGAACGCCAACGCGAAGCCCAGCGCAGCCGCGAAGGCGACCATGCCGAGTCCCCGACCAGCAGTGATCGCCTGGCTCTGCCACCAGCCGCTCGTCATGCCGGCCGTCGTGCCGCGCGTCGTGCCGACGAAGTAGCTCAGCACATGTCCGAGCAGCTGCCCGATGGCGGCCACGACCACCATCGACAGCACGACCGCGGCCACCTTGGCGATGATCACGCGCACGCGGCGGGACTCCCAGAACAGCAGCGACTGCATCGTCGCGTGGTTCCACTCGGCGCCGGCCGCGGTCGCCCCGACCAGGAAGGCCGCGAAGGCGAAGATGAAGGCGATCGCCAGCACGGTGTCGTCCATGTCGACGGCGGCGTTGTAGTCGTCGGTCTGCGGCGACTGCCGGCACTCGTCGCAGTGGAAGTCCTGTCCCGCAATGAACTCCTCGCGGGTCACCGCGTCGAGCCGAGCCCGCATCCGGTCCAGCTCCTCGGGCGGGAAGTTCGGCTCCTGCTCCATCCGCGTGAGCTCTTGCGAGAACTCGGTCCGCGCCTGCTCGTACGTCGCCGCCCGCTGGGCGCGGAAGCGCTCGACCTCGCCGCCGTCGCTCTTGGTGTGCGTCAGGAACTGCACCGCCATGATGAAGACGACGAGCAGCAGAGCCCCTAGGCACAGCACCTTCATCGCCCGGCGGCTGCGGAAGCGGAGCAGCTCGACCATCAGCAGGCGGCTCACTTGGCGACTCCGGTCCACTGGGCGGGCACCGGGGCGGGCTGCTCGACAGGCTCACCGGTCAGCTGCAGGAACACCGTCTCGAGGTCCGCCGCGATCGGCGTCAGCTCTCGGACGTAGTGGCCCCGGTCGGCTAGCAGCCTGGTCACCTGCGCCGGGTCATCGACTCCCCGCACCACGAAGTGGTCACCGCCGGGGTCGACCTCGAGGCCGGCCGCCCGCAGGACGGCGTCCGCGCCGGGCAGGTCGGCGACGCGGACGCGCACGTCGTTGCCTGTGCTGCCCTCTGCCAGGACCTCGGCGACCGTGCCGGCCATGACGAGCCGCCCGCGGGTGATGATCGCGACGCGGTCGCAGACCTGCTGCACCTCACCGAGCAGGTGCGACGACAGGAAGACCGTCACCTCGCCGCTCGACCCGAGCCGGCGGATGAACTCGCGCATCTCCCTGATTCCGGCGGGGTCGAGGCCGTTGCTCGGCTCGTCGAGGATCAGCAGCCTGGGCTTCTTCAGCAGCGCGGCCGCGATGCCGAGCCGCTGCCGCATGCCGAGCGAGTAGCCCTTGACCCGGTCCCGCGCTCGGTCCGCAAGACCGACCAGCTCGAGCACCTCGTCGATGCGCGACTTCGGCACGCCGGCCACACCCGCGAGCAGCTCGAGGTTGCGGCGGCCGGAGAACGCCGGGAAGAAGATCGGCGTCTCGACCAAGGCGCCGACTCCAGGCAGCACGTCCGGGAGCGCCTGCGGGACCGGGTGGCCGAGCACGCTCATCGTCCCGCCGTTGGCGTGGACCAGGCCGAGCAGCAGCCGGATCGTGGTCGTCTTGCCCGAGCCGTTGGGACCGAGGAACCCGAAGACCCCGCCCTCCGGGACGGTCAGCGACAACCCGTCGACCGCGGTGTGCGGGGCGCGGCGCGCCCTCTTGAACGTCTTGCGCAGATCCTCGACCTCGATGACCGCTGACATGTGGCGTCCGCCCCCTGTGTGTCCGCGCCTCAGACGCAGTGCTGCCGAAGGAACTCGATCGTCCGCTGCCACGCGGTTGCCGACGCGTCGGCGGCGTAGACCTCGGGTCGGTCGTCGTTGAAGAACGCGTGCTCGGTGCCGGGGTAGTCGAACAGCCGCACCTCGGCGCCGTTGGCGGCGAGCTGGTCGCGGGCGTTGACGATCTGCTCGCTGGACGAGCCACCGTCTCCGTCCGCCAGGTGCAGCATGACATGCGTCCCGGCGTACCGGGTCCAGTCCGGCTCCCAGTCCTCGCGCAGCATCGCCGGGTAGAACCCGACCATGGCGCGGATCTGTGTCGCGACCGCGGCGCCCCAGATGGCCAGCCCGCCGCCCATGCAGAAGCCGACGGTGCCGACCGCGCTGCCGGTCGTCGCGTCCAGCCCGGTGAGGTACGCCGCCGCACCGGCGATGTCACGGGCGGCCCGGCCGACGTCGAGCGCCATCATGTGCTTCCCGGCCTCGTCGGGCTCGGTGGTCGACTCGCCGCGGTAGAGGTCCGGCGCCAGCGTGACGAACCCCTCGGCGGCCAGCCGGTCGGCCACGTCGATGATGTGCGGCACCAGGCCCCACCACTCCTGGATCAGCACGACGGCTGTGCCGCTGCCGCCCGGCGGGAGCGCGAGGTAGCCGGCCGCCCGGTCACCGTCGCTCGCGAACGTGACGTGCTCGCCCATGCGCGGGGCCCTCCAGCGGTCGGGTGGTCGCCGCCGAGCCTACCGCCGTCGCGCGTCGCCGCCGGTCAGGCAGCGACCTCCGGCCCCCCCTCCTGGGGCAGCTCCGCCGGCTCGGGCGCCGCGGGTGTCCGGCGCAGCGCCTTGACGGCCAGGTACGCCGCCCCGCCGGCGAGCAGCCACGGCGCCGCGACGACGACCACGTCGAGCGGCTGGTGCTTGGTGTCGGCGCGGCCGCGACCGACCCTCGACTTGATCCCGTGGTGCGAGAACTCGCTGAGCACACCGGTCTCGGTGATCGGGTTGTCCGGACGGAGCTTCACGAACGACGTGAGGTGACTCTCGACCGCGTCGACCCGGTCGGCGCCGATCAGGATCAGCCAGTGCGCCGCACGCGCCTCGCTGTAGCGGTAGGCGTACTTGCGCAGGGCGCCGGAGAGTCCTTTGGGCGGGCACGTAGTGCCGAAGACCGGCGTCAGGAACGCGTGCTCGATCGACCGCTCGCGCGGCGTGTGCTCAGGCTGCCGCTCCGGGAAGTCCCAGTGCGCGCCGGACAGCCCGGGGTCGAGCCGCTCCCGTGGCACCGACGGGCGGTCGGCCGGGTCGAGGTCGACGCCCCAGCCGGGGATCCGCGCCCGGAGCTCGTCGCTGGAGTGCGCGGTCTGCGGCTTCGCCGCGGTGTAGGTCATCGGTGTCCCTCAGTTCGCACTCGGCATGATGATCGGCTTGATGCAGTTGTCGAGCTTCGCGGAGAAGATGTGGTAGCCCTCGGCGATGTCCTCGAGCGGGACGCGGTGCGTGATGATCTCGCTGGGCTTGAGGTAGCCGTTGCGGACGTGCTCGAACAGCCGCGGCCACTGCCGCTTCACCGGGCACTGGTTCATCCGCAGCGTCAGCCCCTTGTTCACCGCGTCGCCGAACTTGACCGCGCTGAAGAGCGGACCGTAGGCGCCGACGACGGAGACGGTGCCGCCCTTGCGCACCGAGTCGATCGCCCAGTTGAGCGCAACCGGTGACCCGCCCTGGAGCTTGAGCTTCGTCGACGTCACGTGCTGGATGAAGTTGCCGTCGGCCTCCGCGCCGACCGCGTCGATCGCCACGTCGGCACCGAGGTGCTCGGTGATCTGCTTCATGTGCACGACGATGTCGTCGTACTCGGTGAAGTTGTACGTCTCGGCGTGGGCGAACGTCCTGGCCTTCTCCAGCCGGTAGTCGAGGTGGTCGATCACGATGACCCGGCCGGCGCCCATCAGCCACGCGGACTTCGCGGCGAACAGCCCGACCGGCCCCGCGCCGAACACGACGACCACGTCCCCTTCGGCGATGTCACCGAGCTGCGCGCCGAAGTAGCCGGTCGGCAGGGCGTCGGTGAGCATCACGGCGTCCTCGTCGGCCATCCAGTCCGGGATCCTCGTCGGGCCGACGTCGGCGAACGGCACGCGGACGAACTGCGACTGCCCGCCGTCGTAGCCGCCGGCGGTGTGCGAGTAGCCGTAGATCGCGCCGACCGCAGTCGCGTTGGCGTTGACGTTGTGGCAGTTGCCGTAGAGGCCGCGGGCGCAGAAGAAGCACGAGCCGCAGAAGATGTTGAACGGCACCATCACCCGGTCGCCGGGGTTGAGGTTGCGGACCGACGACCCGACCTGCTCGACCACGCCGATGAACTCGTGGCCGAACGTCGTCCCCACCCGAGTGTCCGGCATCATCCCGTGGTAGAGGTGCAGGTCCGAGCCGCAGATCGCGCCCATGGTGACCCGGACGATCGCATCGTTCGGGTGCTCGATCGTCGGGACGTCCTTGTTCTCGACGCGGATCTTGTACGGCCCGCGGTACACCATCGCTCGCATTCGAGTCCTCCTCGCGCACTCCGGCTGCCGGTCAGAGCGCCGGCATCGGACAGGGCCGCCGCACCCGGTGCGTCTCCGCTCCCCGCCGCGGCCGCTACCAAAACCGCGCGATGAGCGGCTGGCCCGCGGCGTCTGCTACGACGCGTCGGCCGCCGCGAGGTAGGCCGCGTTGAGCCGCTCGCGAACGCTCGGTGATCGCGGCGGGATGCCGGCGCCGAGGTGCGAGTGGCGCAGCTCGTCCATGAACTCGTGCCAGAGCCCCGGGCCGTGCTGCTCGAGCAGCTCGGCGCGGACGCGCTGCGCCGGGCTCGTGGGCCGGTGGCGAAGTCCCCAGTTGCCGAGCTGCACGAAGACCGGTACCAGCTGGATCGCGGGTTCGGTCAGGCTGTAGCGCGCCCGCTGGCCGGGCCGCGTGTCCTCCCGGGTGAGCAGGCCCATCTCGACGAGTCGCTTGAGTCGGTCGGCGAGGATGTTGGAGGCGATCCCCTCGGTGGAGCTGGCCTGCAGCTCCCGGAAGTAGCGGTGGTCCCCGAAGACGATGTCGCGGAGGACGAGCAGGCTCCATCGATCGCCGAACACCTCTACGGCGGCGTTGATCGGGCAGTCCGACCGCGGCTCATGCGCTTCGCCCATAGTGCTTGCAATGTACTACCGGTGCCACTACGGTCCGCCGAAGCGATTGCAGATCACAAGCGGAGGTCACCATGCTGAGCCAGGTCGCGGACGGGGTGCTCGTCCACCAGAGCGAGCTGCTCCAGAACAACGCCGTCGCCGTGCAAGGCCGAGCCGGCGTGCTGCTCGTCGATCCCGGGCTCACCGGCTCCGAGCTCGCCTGCCTCGCCAACGACCTCCGCGATCTGGATCAGCGCGTCGTGGCGGGCTTCTCGACGCATCCGGACTGGGACCACGTGCTCTGGCACGCCGCGCTCGGCGACGCGCCGCGGTACGGCACGGCCCGCTGCGCGGCCGTCATGCGCGATCTGCTGTCCAACGCCGACTGGCCGGCCCGCGTCGCCGAGGGGTTGCCGCCGGAGATCGCCGAGGAGGTACCGCTGGACCTGTTCGGCCTGATCACCGGTCTGCCGGCCGGGACGTCGCAGATCCCTTGGGATGGGCCTGAGGTCCGCATCATCGAGCATCCGGCGCATGCCCAGGGCCATGCGGCGCTGCTGATCGAGGCGCGCGGCGTCCTCGTGGCCGGCGACATGCTGTCCGACATCCTGGTGCCGTTCCCCGACCTGGACACCGCGGATCCGATCGAGGACTACCTCGCCGGCCTGCGGCTGCTCGATGGTGTGGCCGACGCCGTCGATGTCCTCATCCCCGGCCACGGGTCCGTCTGCGGAGCCGGTCAGGTACGCGCACGGATCGAGCTGGATCGCGCGTACGTGCTCGCCTTGCGGGACGGCCAGGCGCCCGATGACCCGCGCATCGGGCCGTCGGCGACGTTCGGCAGGGAGTGGCTGCCCGGCGTCGCTGAGTGGCAGCTGCAGCAGCTCCCCGGAGTCTTGACTCAGGACACATGATGGTCCGCACCCATCCGCGTGGCTGACCGCGACGAGGTGAGCCGATTGCTGCTGAACGCGCAGACCCTCGGGACGCTGCCCGCTGCTGTGCACGCGCCCGGCTATGAGCGCGGCCAGGTCACCGTCGGCATCGTGCACATCGGCGTCGGCGGATTCCACCGCTCGCACCAGGCGGTCTACCTGGACGACCTGATGAACGCCGGACTCGCGCCGGACTGGGGGATCTGCGGGGTCGGCGTGCTCGCACAGGACCGCGTCATGCGCGACGTGATGCGGGACCAGGACTGCCTCTACACAGTGGTCACGAAGGCCGCCGACCGGCGTGAGTACCGCGTCGTCGGTTCCATCGTCGAGTACCTCTTCGCGCCGGACGATCCGGAGGCCGTGGTCGAGCGGATGGCGGATCCCGCCGTACGCGTCGTGTCGCTCACGATCACGGAGGGCGGCTACCACATCGATCCCGTGTCCGGGGACTTCACTGCGTCGGACCCGGCGGTGCAGCGCGACCTACGGCCGGATGCAGCCCCAGCGACCGTGTTCGGCCTCGTCACCGAGGCGCTCGGTCGGCGCCGCCGCCGGCACGTCGCGCCGTTCGCGGTGGTGTCCTGCGACAACATCGAGTCCAACGGTGACGTCGCCCGGCGCAGCTTCTGCGGGTTCGCCGCAATGCGCGATCCGCTGCTTGGGCAGTGGATGGCCGACGACGTCCAGTTCCCGAACTCGATGGTCGACCGGATCACACCGGCGACGACGGCCGCCGATCGCGCGGAGCTTGCGGCGGCGGTCGGTCTCGCTGACCAGTGGCCGGTGGTGTGCGAGCCGTTCCGCCAGTGGGTCGTCGAAGACGGCTTCGGCGGCGCGCGGCCGCCGCTCGAGTCGGCCGGGGTGCAGGTCGTCGAAGACGTGCGGCCCTACGAGCTGATGAAGCTGCGGCTGCTCAACGCGAGTCACCAGGCACTTGCCTACTTCGGGTTCCTCGCGGGCTACCGCTTCGTGCACGAGCCGTTCGGCAACCCGGTCTTCGCGAAGTTCCTGCGGGCATACATGCGGGACGAGGCCGCGCTGTCCCTCAGCCCGGTGCCGGGCGTCGATCTGGTCGCCTACCAGGCGACCCTGCTCGAGCGCTTCGCCAACCCGGCGGTGCGCGACACGATCGAGCGGTTGTGCGCCTACACGTCCGACCGCATCCCCAAGTTCCTGCTGCCGGTCGCCCAGCACAACGTCTCCTCCGGCGGACCGGTCCGGCTGACCGCTGCCGTGGTTGCGAGCTGGGCTCGCTACGCCCAGGGCGTGGACGACGCAGGGCGCCCGATCGACGTCGTCGACTCGCGGCGCGAGGTGCTGCAGGCAGCCGCCGCGGAGGAGCGCGAGGCTCCCGGCGCCTTCCTCGCTGTGCCGGGCATCTTCGGGTCGCTGCGTGCCGACGAGCGCTTCAAGGCGGCATACCTGGACGCGCTCGAGCTGTTGCGCACGAGAGGGTCGCTGGGCACGCTCGGCGCCCTCACGTCCGACGTCGAGAAGGCGAGACGGTGACGGGCTCGGCGCGTCGATCCGGGTGATCTCGGCGAGCGCGCATTCCGTCACGCTCAGCCGGTGCGGGGAACGAGCCGGCCCTTCATGTCGCCGTGGAACGTGCACACGTAGTCGATCGGCTCGGTGCCGACCTTCACCGTTGCCGTCGCCACGGCGTTCCGGGCGAGAGTGCCGGTGTTGAGGTTCTGACTGCGTACGGCGAAGTCGTGGCTCTCGCCGTCCTGGTTGACGATCCCGATCAGCACGTCCTGGTTCGCCGGGACCGAGAGGTCCATGGGTGCGAACTTCTCGTCGGCTATGGCGATCTGCAGCGCCTCGCCCGTCGGAGCTCCGCTCGCTACGGCGCCGGACGGCTTCGAAGAGCTGCTGCACGCCACGAGCGCGAACACGACAGCAACGGAGCCGATGCCCAGGTGATGAGTCCTCATGTCTTCTCCCTTGGATCAGAGAGCACCGCTCTCGGTATGTAGCACTGTTCTCCCAGAGACTCGAGATGTCAAGAGCACTGCTCTCGGTTGTGCTACGCTTCG